>SLST01000089.1 GCA_007130265.1 Spirochaetales bacterium | reverse complement strand
CGGTCGGCGTCGGCCTGCGTGGCGATCTCGCCCACCGGGTCGCAGTTCTTCCTTCCGCTGTCGAGCTCGTAGAGCGCAAGGCTCTGTTTGTGGAGCCCGAACCGCGTCCCGGTGCCGTCCTCCACCACCCATCGCTCTGCGTCCTCGCCGGCAAGCCGCGGCGGAGCCTCGCACCTGCCGGCACCCGAGTACCAGATGAGGTCGGGTCGGTGCCGATCGAGGAGGGCCAGGTGCGCGCGATGCCAGCTCTCATGGTCGCCGCAGGCAAGCCGCCACGGCTCGAGCTCCGCGATCTTCCAGAGGTAGTCGAACTCCCACGTGAACAGCCCGACCGGTGCGGGCGTCACCGCTTCTCCGGCAAGCGAACGCAGAACCCGATCGCGCCCGTCGCGCGGCAAGGCATCCATAACGGCCTCCTCCTTTACCATCACATCACACGATCCGTCAGAGCTCACTCGTCGTGTGCACCGTCCTGCCGCCCACGCGGATCTCCACCGGCTGCAGGTAGCGCCTGATCGCTTCCGGGTCCGGCGATACGCCGAGCCCCGGCCGCTGCGGCGGATGAACCCGGCCCGACTCGTCCAGCGGGAGTTGCTCGGCGGTGAGCTCTCTCGCGAGCAAGCTCGCCTCGACCGGGTACTCGCAGATATGCGACCTCTCAATGCCCGCATACGGGTGGAGCGAGGCCGACAGCGCGAGCGCAGTCGTGAACGTGTGGTTCACGTAGTCGACGCCCCGGCGTTCCGCGTAACGGGCGATCTCGTAGGCGGAGGTGATACCCCCAACACGGCCCGCGTCTATCTGGATGTACCCCACGCCGCCATAATCGATGAGGTTCCGCGCCATGAGCGGATCGTGCGACCCTTCCCCCGCGGCGGTGCGAACGCTCCCGCGCGCCTGTCGCTCGAGCTCCGCGTAGGCTCCGAGCGCTCCGGAGACGAACGGCTCTTCGATCCACGTGACCCGGCACTCCTCGAGTACCGGCAGACGAAGGCTCGCCGCCTCGACATCCTCGCCCCAGACCGTTCCGGCGTCGATCATGAGACTCACCTCCGGCCCGAGCCCCTCCCGCGCCGCGCGTACGTGCGCCTCGTCCGCTGTGAGCTCCGCTCCAAAAGGTCCCCAACCGAACTTCGCCGCACGGTAGCCTGCGGCCGCGATCCTGCACGCCTTCTCGAGCGTCTGAGCAGGCGTATCGCCGAAGAGAACCGACGCGTAGGCCGTCTTGGGGTATGCCCGCGGCCAGCCAAGCAGGCGCCAGACCGGTTCGTCCAGACGCCGCCCGAGCAGATCCCAGAGTGCCATGTCGACGCCTGAGAGGGTGTGGTCGGCCTGCAGAAGGTCGAGACTGTGTGCTCGCACGTCGCGATTGAGCGCACGGATGTCGTCAGGGCCTTCGATCCGCCGACCGATCACCGACGCGCTGACCGGTTTGCAGGCGCTGTGCGACATGGGCGCGCACCAGGCAGCGATCGACACAAGAGGTGACGCTTCGCATTCCCCCCATCCCTCGCCGCCGTCGTCCGAGCGCACGCGTACAAGGAGCGCATCCTGGCTGCCGTCCCCGATGTCGAGGATCTCGGGCATTGCGAGGTAGAAGAAATCGACTTGACTGATCGTCATGTGCCGCTCCTGGAAAGGTGCTCAGAACGTTATCGTCAGCCCACCGTCCACCGTGATTACCTGTCCGGTGAGGTAGGAGGCATCGGGCCCTGCGAGAAACCAGGCGACCCCTGCGATCTCTTCCGGGCGTCCCGGCCTGCGAAGGGGAAGGTGGTGACCCGTGACGTAATTGGAGACGAACCAGTCGGATTCGAGCTCGTTCACCCCGTCGACCACGCTCATCGGCGTATCGACGAAGCCCGGCGCGATTGCGTTGACCAGAATGCCGCGGTCTGCGAGCTCGAGCGCGAGGGCGCGACTGTACTGGTCGATCGCAGCCTTGGCCATCGCGTAGGCCGATCCGCCGCGCTCGACCCGCGTTCCGTGTATCGATGTGACGTGGATGATCCTCCCGCCGTCGCCCATGAGAGGCACGCACGCACGAGTGACGCGAACCGCGCCGCCGAGCATGATGTCCAGCGGCCGCTGCCAGTCGGGGAGCGGGGAATCGACGACGTCCCCCGGCAGGAACACCCCTGCGCAGTTGACCAGGACGTCGACTCTGCCCCAACGG
Organism: Spirochaetales bacterium; assembly: GCA_007130265.1. Lineage (GTDB taxonomy): Bacteria > Spirochaetota > Spirochaetia > DSM-27196 > SLST01 > SLST01. The sequence continues at coordinate 4,399 of SLST01000089.1, read as the reverse complement.
CTGCGAAGCAGGTCATCGAGCTTCGTGGCGGTCCCGGCTTCGCTGTAGTCGCCGGCAACCTTGAAATGGTCGGCGTCCGGAAACGCGCCGAGCAGGCTGTCGAGCTCGTGTCCGCGTCGCGCGATGACGCAGAGGTCACAACCCTCGGCGGCAAACCGTTCAGCGGTCGCCCTGCCGATGCCGGATGAAGCACCGGTGACCACAACCTTTCTGCGGCTCATGACGTTCCTCCGACTCGCGACGTTCCCCCGACAGCCACGTCGATCGACCAACTCATCGTCGTCTCGATTCTGTCTCCCGGGTCGAGGCGTGCGCACACACCGTCACGGGCAGCCTCGTTCACGCTGATCGGCATAGTGGTGCACGGTTCGAGGATCGCCGTGACGGCCCCGTCGAGCCCTCCATGGGAGGCGAAGTACCAGGCGCACGGGAAGACCGCAAGATCGAACTCGCACTCGATTCTCGCTCCGTCGGTCGCGTGGAGCGCCATTCGGCCCTCGCTGAGATCCGAGAGATAGAGGAAGTCGGTCGTGCCGTCGGCCTGAGGTACCACCGACAGATCGAGCCCCTCGGCCACGGGCCATGCGAACGACTCGGTCGATTTCCGGCGAGACCACTCCGGATCCGCAACACGGGCGGTCGCAGCCGGGCAGACAACCCGGTCCCCGGGGCGCACCGCGAGCGCTCCGTGCAGCTTCCACAGGAACACCCGCGCTTCGTCGGTGGGATTCCCGATCGAGTAGTCGCCGATCAGTCGGTTCCCTTCGAGCCTGACGGTGCGCTCATACGTGAGACCAGACCGCGGCAACCGTCCCGCCATCAGCAGCCGCTCTCCGGTGATCTCGTGATCGAGTGGCAACGTCCAGAGCTCTCCGTGATCCGGATACTCTATGCCGTCGATCGTCTCCGGGATGTCGCACGGCAGAAGCTCGTCCATGCCCCCGTAGAAGTTCGGGTCGTACTCCGATCCGGGAGCACACCGCTCGAGTTCGAGCTCCCGATTGCGCCAGAGAAACTCCCGGCCGGACGGCCGATGCACGAGACTGACGACGCGCCCGCCTATACCCGGCGCAACGAGCGCGCGAACCACATCGTTCTCCATGAGGACGAGGTCTACCGGACCTTCCCGCCTGGGTACGACCACGGCGCTACCGCTCCTGCGCTGGAACGCGCGAGCCCAAAAACGGCGCTCGACGGTTCGGACAGTTCTCACGGTCACAGGCATGGCAATTCACGTAGCCGCTACTGGAGGTGAACATCACGCCGGAGACGCTCTTGTCGGGGACCATCAGATGACTCTCGGTGAGTCGCACGCCGATGTCATCGGTCGCGCCGCCGAAGAGCGCAAAGAGCGGGCGCTGCTGCGCGATCGGCCACACATCGTAGTTCGCCGACCCCGGGTTCATCTGGCTCAGGTCCGCGAAGCCGTGCTCGTGTTCGACCGCATCGTACAGACGCGCCGTGACGGCGCGAAGCGCTCCCTCCTTGAGGATCGAGTGCCAGTACTCGGAGAGTGGGTCGTAGTTCGATAGGTCGAGCCCCGCGATCTCTGCTCCGCACGTCGCCACATAGGCGACCACGCGATCGATATCCCTGAGGTTCCCCGCGAGCGCCTCGCTTCGAAACGACTGCCCGCCAATCCGCACCTGCTGGTCGGCACACTCATCAACCGTAACGATACGGTAAACGGCTTTCGGGCGCGCAGATCTCCGACTGCGCTCGCAGAGGTCGCGTACCTGCCCTTCGAGCTCCGGGTACGCGTCGAGTCGGATCTGCTCGGCGATCTCATCGAGATCCGGCTCGAAAGGTACGTCGTCAATCAGGTGAAGTTGCACGCGTGGGCTCCTTGTAGCTCAGTCTATGGAGCCCCTGTCGGCGGGTCAAGTATGCGCAGACTGCGCATCCGTTCGAGGCCTCCGCGCTCGCCGCAGCGTCTGCGGGCGTAGCGCCGCACGGTGGATGACAGTATGACGGTACCAGTCTATAGTCGACGAAGGAGTCAAGATGAACGCCAGATCAGCGGAATCGACGGTTTTCTACGTAGCACCGGACGGAAACGACACCTGGTCCGGCGCTCTACCCACTCCGGACGGGACCGGGGCGGACGGTCCCTTTGCCTCCCTCGCCCGGGCACGGGACGCGGTGCGGGAGCTCAAGACCGACGGAGCGCATGGAGTGCCGGTTACGGTGATGCTTCGGGGCGGCACCTACTTCCTCGAAGAGACGGTGCTGTTCGGTCCGGAAGATGGAGGCTCGCACGAATGCCCGGTAACATGGAGCGCCTATCCTGGTGAGACTCCCGTCGTCTCGGGCGGTTTCGTGCTCGATGGAGTGTGGACCCACGGCGAAGGCGGGATTGCGTCGATGAAGCTCAACGACGTGCCGTATTTTCGGGTGCTCTCAGTGAATGGACGCAGGGAACCACGGTCTCGAACCCCGAACGACGGGTACTTCGAGGCCGACGAAGCGCTTTCCGGTACCTCGTTCAGGTACCGTGAGGGCGACATGCAGCGGTACCACGCGATGGAGGACGCGGAAGTTGTCGTGATACACTCGTGGAACGAGTCGCGACTGCGGATCTCGGACCTCGACGAAGTGTCGCGGACCGTTGAGTTTCGCGATCCGGGCGCGCGTCACGAGATAGGCTGGACCGGTGCCCGCGGTCAGAATCGGTACTACGTCGCGAATACGCGAGAAGGACTCGACGCGCCGCGTGAGTGGTATCTCGACAGACAGACGTCCACTCTCTACTACGTCGCGGACGACGCTGCTTCACTAGATTCCGCCGTGGTGATGGCTCCGCGGTTACGGCAGCTGCTGCGATTCGAGGGCGATCTCGAGGCAGGGCAATTCGTCGAGTACCTTCGCATCGAAGGGATCACCTTCTCTGATACCGACTGGGATCTGCCGGCGGACGGCTACCCGGACTGTGGCGACGTGGGGGATATCGTGGAACCGGCGGCGGTCACCTTCGCCGCGGCGCGACATTGCGCCTTTCGCGACAACGTTGTTCGAAACACCGGCACCTACGGGCTCGAGATAAACGGGTACGGCAACGTCGTCGAGCACAATGAAATACACGACACCGGAAGCGGTGGTATCGTTACGCGGAACTACCATGAGGAACACAGTCTTTTTTCGCGTAATCACATCCACCACTGTGGCCACGAATACCCAAGCGCGGTGGCGATCAACATAGACGACGGAGGCGGAACGTTCAGTCACAACCTGATCCACGACGTGAGCCATTCGGGCATCTACGCCCGGCATTGGGCGACCGAGTCTCAGGCCATCGAGCGGCGGAACCAGGAGCAGGAGCTGCGGATCGAGTACAACGAGATCTACGACGTGGCCACGGCGGTGGACGACGCTGGAGGCATCTTCATCCGCGACTCCAATGTCGTGATCCGGAACAACCTGATACACGACGTGCATTCGGGCCTGAAGCGGTGCCCCGGGTGGGGTATCTACCTGGGATGCGAAACACGCGATGCGCTTGTGGAGCGCAACCTGGTCTACAACTGCCTGGAGAGCCTGCACGTCTGGTACAAGCAGCGTAACGTTACGGTAACGAACAACATATTCGTCGGTTCCGAGCGATTCCAGATCAACTTCGGAAACCCGGAGCACCTCGATCACCAGAACATCAGGATCGTCCGCAACATCATCTACTGCACCGGGACGAAGAGCAAACTTTTTACCGTTTTTGGCGAACGTTCATTGCCGCTCGTGTGCGACTACAACGTTGTGTTTTCCGAGATCGGGTGTGTCCTGCACGAACCAGTGATCACAAAGCTCGAGGGGGTCGACTCGTTCAACGATTGGCGTGAGCTCGGATTCGACGCTCACTCCATCACCACGGATCCGGGTCTCGCGGATGCACGAAACAATGACTACGCGCTGAAGCCGGACTCTCCGGCGTTCCGGGTGGGATTCGTGCCGCTCGATTACTCAACGGTTGGCCTCCGGCACCAGTCTTGACGGTATGGCTATCTGAGACGAACCACGTTCGCCGTGATGAGCCGCGCGTAGTCGGAACACAGAAACACGATCACCTCGGCGACCTCCTCCGGCGAGGCGATATGGAAGTGCTCCGACGAGCGTGCCACGTACGTGCGGACCGATTCGGTGACCCATCCGGTATCCGTAACCGGCGGATAGACGATGTTTGCGGTGATGCCGTAGCCGGCGAGTTCGAGGGCGGCGGACATCGTGTAGTTTTCGAGTGCCGCCTTTGCCGCTCCGTAGGAGACCTCCGTTGGGAAGCCCAGAGGGCCCCCTGATGTCAGACCGACGATCCGGCCCCACTTCGCGTCACGGCTGATATGCCGCCGCGCGAACTCCGCGATCACAAGCGCGCCGGCCCGCGCATCAACCGAGAAGACCTCGTCGTGGGTTG
>SLST01000032.1 GCA_007130265.1 Spirochaetales bacterium | reverse complement strand
TACGAGTCGCTGCACGAGGTGCCGCTCATCGCGAACCTCATCGCGCGCAAGAAGCTCTACGAGATGAACCGCGTGATCAGCGACACCGCCGAGTACGGCTGCTACCTCTTTGCCAACCGGTGCGTGCCGCTTCTTTCCGGATTCATGACGAAGCTCGACGCCACGGTCATCGGCCGCTCGCCCGGCGAGCAGACGACCGACAACGTGGAGCTGATCGAGGTAAACCGGAAGATCCGCACGCACAGCGTGGAGGTCGTCGGCGCGCGCCTGCGAAAGGCGATGCGCGGGATGAAGGCGCTGCGGTAGCCGCGCCCGCAAGCCGCGCCCGCAAGCCGCGCCCGCAAGCCGCGCTGCCGGCAGGGTCACAGTGCGGTTGTCACCGCCCGGCTGCCTTCGGGGCCGGGGGTGAGCTCGAGGCGATGGGTCAGGCCGCGAAGCTGCTCGGCAGGATCGTGCGTTACGTAGAGCAGCGTTGTTTCTCCCGCGCCGATCGCCTCGAGGAGCTCGAGCACCTGTGCCGTGTGCTCGTCATCGAGTCCCTGGCACGGTTCGTCGGCAATCAGGAGGCGGGGGGTTTTGACCACCGCCCGCGCGACGAGCACGACTCGCCGCAGCCCGAAGGAAAGCTCGCGCAGCCTCGTATTCAGCCGGTCGGCGAGGCCAAGGCGCCCGGCCCACTCCTTGGCTATCTCCTCTTCGTGTCCGGACGGTTCGTCAAAGAGCCCGACGCTGTCGTGGAAGCCGGAGAGGAGCGTCTCGCGCACCGTGGCGTGCAGCGGGTAGGCGAACTGCAGATCTCCGGACACGTAGCCGATGCGCCGCTTGATCTCCCAGACCGACTCGCCGCTCCCCTTGCGCCGCCCGAAGAGCGAGATCTCCTGCCCGTACCCCTTCGGGTTGTCCCCCGTGATGAGCGAAAGCAGCGTCGACTTGCCGGAGCCGTTCGGGCCGACGATCATCCAGCGGTCATTCGGGCAGACGGTCCAGTCTACGGCGTTGAGCACCGCCACCGGCCCGTAGGAGACCCGCACGTCCCGCATCGAGACGATCGCCTCCTGCGGCGGGCACCGCCGCCCCGGACGGTGGAGCGTTGCGTCGGTGTTTGGGGCCGACGCGGCTTCCCTGGGCGGCCGTTCAGCGCGGCGCACGGAGGGATCAGCGCGGCGCACGGAGGGATCAGCGCGGCGCACGGAGGGATCGGCCCGGCGCACGGAGGGATCGGCCCGGGGTCGCATGGCTTCGTCGCGGTGAACCGCGCCGTCGCGCAGCTCGATCACGCGTGTCGCGCACGACGGGATGTCTCGCGCGCGGTTGACGACGAGGAGGAGAGAGCGCTCGGCGGAGTGCAGATCGTCGATGAGCCGGGCGAGCTCGTCGCGCGAGGCGGCGTCAAGCCCGTCGTACGGGTCGTCGAGGAGGAGCAGCCGCGGATCGCGCACGAGGGCTGCGGCGAGGAGCGCCTTCCGGAACTCCCCGGTCGACAGAAAACGCAGCCCCCGCGAGAGGATGTGGCTGATCCCGAAGCGTTCTGCCAGGGGGAGTACGGCGTCGGCGCCGCCCCCCACCGAATCCTCCCCGATCAGCTCGGCGACCGTATGTCCGGGGTCGAGCTCGCCGTGCATGATCGCGCTCATATCTTCGTGGCGCTCGCGCGCGATCAGCCTCTCCTGCATTTCGAACGACACGAGCGCGGCGCGGGCGTCGGGGTCGTCGCACAGGCCGGGCCACGACATCGTGCCCGTCGACGGTGTCCGCACTCCGGCGATGATCTCCGCGAGGATCGACTTCCCCGAACCGTTCGGGCCGGTGACCACCGTACATTCGCCTGGCTGCAGCTCGAAGCTCGCGGGCGCGAGGACGAGGTGGTGCCCGATTCGCACCGTGACTTCGTGCGCGATGGCGAGCGGCGGTTGGCCGGCGGGATTCGACATGCGAGAAGGATAGAGACTACGGGGTGTCTGTCAAGCCGCGCTCGGCTCGCTCAGAGAAGCGCCGGCCCATGCGGGCGCTTGCACGAGGCGGCGCGGCCGTGCATGGTTACCAGGTGACCCGACTCTTCGACGTGTTGATCATGGCCGACGACTTCACCGGGGCCTGTGACACCGGCGCGCAGTTCGCCTCTACGGGCGGGCCGTGTCGCGTCGTGATCGAGGACGCGGACGCCCCGGTCTCAGGCGACGATGCCCACGCGCTGCGACATGAGTGTCCCGGAGCGAGCGTTTGCGTCGTCGACACCGAAACCCGGCACGCCTCCGCCGCGCAGGCCGCCGCCATCGTGCGGCGCGTGAGCTCGGCCGCGGCGACCGACGGGTCCGGGTGGTCAGGGCTCGTCTACAAGAAGATTGACTCGACGCTGCGCGGGAATATCGCCGCGGAGATCGAGGCGCTCGCGCGCGTTTTCCCCGAGCGCCTCCTCGTGGTCGCCCCGGCCTTCCCTGCGACCGGGCGCACGACGCGCGGCGGGCTGTGTCTGGTGAACGGCAGGCCGGTCGACGAGACGGAGTTTGCCCGAGACGTTCGCGTGCCGGTGCGCAGCGCCCGGATCGCGGATCTGCTCGGATTCGCGCATTCCCGTCACTGCGGTCCTGCCGAGCTCGCCGGCATTTTCCGCGGCGCGCGGCGCGGCGCCGCGTTCGTTGTGGACGCAGAGTCGGACGCGGACCTCGACCGCGTCGCCTCGCTCGTGGCGGGCGAGCCGGCGCGCTACATCGCCGTGGGATCGGCCGGCCTAGCCGCGGCACTCGCGCGGCTGTCCGGTCACGCGGATGCCGGTCCGCAGCAGCCGCCGGCGCCGGTCGCCGGTCCGCGCGGGGCCGGCGCGCCACCGGTTCTCGGACTCGTGGGGAGTCTGAGCGAGCGATCCCGGCGGCAGGCAGAGGTGTTGCGGGGGCGGGGAGGGGTGACCGCCGTGACGCTTGCGGACGCCGGGCGTGCGATCGAGGTGCTCGCCGGAGGCGGGCAGGCGCTCGTGATGACCTCTCCGCCGTTGGGAGGTGAGGCGCCGCTTCGGTTCGCACGTGCGCTCGGTGCCGTCGCGCGGCGGGCGGTCGAGGAGGCGGCGGGCCTTCGACTGTTTCTCACCGGCGGCGACACAGCGCTCGCCGCGGTCCGGGCGCTCGGTGCTTGCGCGGTGGACGTGCACCGGCAGATCGTCCCCGGCGTCCCGGCGATCACCATTCCCGCTCTGCTCGCGGGCAGGCGGCTTACCGTCACGGCGGTGACGAAGGCGGGCGGCTTCGGTGATGACGAGACGATGGTGACGGCGTTCAGACGCTTACGGGAGGAGCGATGCTGGCGATAACGATGGGTGATGCGAACGGGGTCGGCCCGGAGATACTGCTGCGCGTCGCGGCGAGCGGCGGACTCACCGGCGAAGAGATCGTATACGGTGACCGGGCGGTGCTCGCCTGGGCGGCCGGGCGCCTTGGTATGGACGAGGAGGTGCTCGACGGAATCCAAATCGTCGACCAGGAGCTTCTGGGCGAGAACGACGTGGCGCCGGGGAGCGTGGACGGGCGCGTGGGCGCCGCGGCGGTCGAGTACGTACGACGCGCGACGCGCGACGCGCTCGAGGGCAGGGCGTCGGCGATCGTGACCCTGCCGGTGAACAAGGAGGCGTGCCGGATCTCGACGCCCGACTTCACCGGCCACACCGAGCTCATCGCGGCGCTCTGCGGGAACCCTGCGGTCACGATGATGCTCGCAAGCGATCGGCTCATCGTGACGCACGTGAGCACCCACGTCTCGCTGTCGCAGGCCATCGCCCGTGCAACGACCGAACGGATTGCTGAGGTCATCAGACTCACCAACGCCGCGGTGCGGCTGCTGCGTCCGCGTGTCCGCATCGCCGTAGCGGGGCTCAATCCGCACGCGGGCGAGCACGGTGCGTTCGGGTCCGAGGACGACGAGCGGATCACACCGGCGGTCGACGCGGCTCGCCGGGATGGCATCGACGTAACAGGCCCTGTGCCGGGCGACACGGTCTTCTACCAGGCCGTCCATGCGCGACGCTACGACGCGGTCGTGTGCATGTACCATGACCAGGGACACATTCCCATGAAGACGCTCGACTTCGACGGCGGGGTAAACGTCACCCTTGGTCTCCCGATCGTCCGGACGTCGGTCGATCACGGAACCGCCTACGACATCGCCTACCGGGGCAAGGCGAGGACGCGGAGCTTCGAGCTCGCGCTCGAGATGGGTCGCCGACTGAGCGCCTCCCGCTACACGCGTGATTCATAATAGTGTACTATTCAAGTCGGAAACTTTTTCTCGTCAATAGGAGACCCCCATGGCAGGACCACGCGCAGACGTAGAGCTCGACTTCAAGCCGGTCGATAATCCGTCGCCCAGGACGCTCAAGCCGCAGCAGATCCAGCAGTACAATGAGCTCGGGTACGTGCACCCGTTTCAGGTCTTCAACGAGGCCGAAGTGGAGCGCAACCGCGCCTATCTCGAGTACCTGCTCGCGCAGATGAAGACCCACAGCGACGGCCGGGACAGCTACGCGCTCAACTGCTACCAGGGCCGCTGCGAGGGCATCTACGATGTTGCACGCGACCCGCGGATCCTCGATCTCGTGGAGGACATCGTCGGCCCGAACATTGTCTGCTGGGCAACCCACTATTTCGTCAAACAGCCGTACGACCCGAAGGCGGTTGCCTGGCATCAGGACGCCTCGTACTGGCCCATCACGCCGGCGAGGACCGTGACCGTCTGGCTGGCGATCGACGACTCGAGTGCGGAGAACTCCGCGATGCAGGTCATCCCCCGGACGCACAATCTCGGGCATATCGACTGGAAGAAGACGAAGCGCGACGCGGTTCTGGATCAGGAGATCGACCTCAAGAGCGAGTGGGACGAACCGGTATCGCTCGAGCTCGAAGCCGGGCAGATATCGCTGCACGCGGACATGATCGTTCACGGCTCGGAGCCCAATCGCTCGGCGAAGCGGCGGGCCGGGCTCACGCTGCGGTACTGCCCGCCGGAGGTTCGACCCATCGACCCGAGCTGGGCGGTGGAGTCGATCATCTGCCGCGGCGAAGACCCCCACGGCCACTGGGCCGACACGCCGCGACCCTGCGGCAACAACCTCAGCCTCGGCGACAAGCCGAAGGCGATCGGCGGCAACTGAGGCCGGTCCCATGGGTGGACCTGGAACCGACGCCCCGCTATGCTGCCGCCAGGGAGGCAGCGGTGAAGATCACAGGAGTCAGATCGGTCGTCGTCAACGCGGATATGCGAAACTGGGTCTTCGTGAAGGTAGAGACCGATCAGCCCGGGCTCTACGGGTGGGGCGAGGGCTCACTCGAGTGGAAGACCCGGGCCGTCGTCGGAGCCGTTGAGGACTTCGTGCCCTTCGTGGTGGGTGAAGATCCGTTTCGGATCGAGCACCTCTACCAGAAGCTCTACCGCCAGTCGTTCTGGCGGCTCGGCGTCATCGGGATGAGTGCGATCTCGGGGATAGAGCAGGCGCTGTGGGACATCAAGGGCAAGGCGCTCGGCGTTCCCGTGTACGAGCTCCTCGGCGGCAGGGTGCGTGACCGTGTGCGGATGTATACCCACCTCGGCGGCGGGCAGATGGAGTCGGTCTACGAGACTTTCGACGTCGGCCCGCTCATCGATCTCGCCCACCAGGTGGTCGAACGCGGGTACACGGCGCTCAAGGTCGTCTTCGTGCCGTACTCGCAGCCGCTCGAGGGCGCGTCCAAGGCAAGGCGCCTCGAGCTTCTGATGCGCGGGCTGCGCGAGGCGGTGGGTGAGGAGATCGACATCATGGTCGACTTCCACGGCCGCACCTACCCCGCGACGGCGATCGAGTACATCCGGGCGCTCGAGCCGTTTCGGCCCTATTTCTGCGAGGAGCCGGTTCCTCCGGAACAGACCGACGCCCTACTCGAGGTCCGCAGGCAGACGACGGTGCCCATCGCGACCGGAGAGCGGCTCGTGGGCAGGCACCAGTTCGCGCCGCTCTTCGAGAAGCGCGCCTGTCACGTGATCCAGCCCGATCTCTGCCACTGCGGAGGGCTCTGGGAGGCGCGCAAGATCGCCGCCGCAGCGGAGACCTACCAGATGGGCGTCGCCCCGCACAACCCGCTCGGACCGGTAGCGAACGCCGTCGCGCTCCACTTCGCGCTTGCCACCCCCAACTTCCTGATCCAGGAGGACATGCTCACCGACGTTCCGTGGCGCTGGGAGGTGGTGAAGTCGACGCTCAAAACGAAGGACGGCTACTGGCTGCCCTCGGACGTCCCGGGGCTCGGGATCGACGTGGACGAAGCTGCCGCCTCGTCGCACCCGTTCGAGCAGGAGCGTATCCACGCGCTGTCCATCAGAGACCCGGACGGCGCCGTGCTCGACTGGTAGGGCTTGTCGCCTCAGCGTTCTGCTGCTTCTTTCATCCACTCGAGGAAACTCCGGATCTCGGACAACGATCGTGCCGAAACGGCCCGGAAATCGCGGTCGAGAGGCGACATCTTGTCCCGGTCAAGCTCGAATCCGTAGAGGTTCCTGAAAAGATGCCGAAACTTCAGGAAAGGCAAGAGGTCACCGAGAAGCGCTTTCGAGATCACCGGTG
>SLST01000146.1 GCA_007130265.1 Spirochaetales bacterium | reverse complement strand
TTCAACTACATGATTGCGTCGCTCGACGCCGCCTACCGCGATATCAAGCAGTTCGCGCTGAATGCCGCGTACAGCGAACGCCGTGAGACGAAGATCCGGACCGTGTTCCAGCGCTACGTGCCGCAGCATGTACTGGGTCAGTTCTTCGAGGCGCCCGAGTCCATGCTTGTTGGCGAGGAACGGGCGCTGACCGTGCTCTACTCGGACATACGGGGCTTCACCACTTTCAGCGAAGGACTCGCTTCGAGCGAGGTGGTGGAGTCGCTGAACCGGTACTTCGGTCTGATGGTCGACGTCATAGACCAGAACTCCGGGATCGTTGACAAGTACATAGGCGACGCGCTGATGGCGTTCTTCGGCGCACCGGTCGCCAACCAGCAGAGTCCTCACGACGCGGTGATGGCGGCGTTCCACATGCAGTCGGCGCTCGAGGAGTTCAACGAGTGGCAGGAGGCTCGAGGCCGCTCTCCTTTCGAGATAGGGATCGCGATCAACTACGGCCCGGTGACGATCGGGAACATCGGTTCCGACAGGAAAATGGACTACACCGTGATAGGCGATATGGTGAACGTCGTCGCGAGGGTGGAAGGGCTGACGAAGGTCTACCGGCAGCCGTTGCTGATCACCGAGTCGGTTCGTCGCTCGGTTCGCGGGAGTTTCCCCATCCGCATGGTCGATCGGGTGCAGGTGAAGGGGCGGGAGCGGGGGCTCGGGATCTGGACCGCCAAGCCGGGAATCGACGCCGCCGAAGAACGCGGCTGGACGGCCTACCATGCGGCGCTGCTCGCCTACTACCGGCGCGAGTTTCAGACGGCGATTGCCCATCTCAGCCGCGCGCAGGAAGACCTGCCGGGCGACTATCTGTGCGAGCTGTTCCTCGGGCGTGCACGACGGTATCTCCGCGAGCCGCCGCCGGAGTCGTGGCGCGGGTTGGTCAGGCTCGAGTCGAAGTAGTCCGGCTGCCTTGTCACATTCGTCCTTTTCATCCGAAGAACCGTCTTGCGATCTCGCCCATCGCGCCGTCGTCCGCACCTGAGGCCAGTACTACGTCGGCCGCGTCTCTGGCCGCCTCGTGCGCGTCCGCGACCGCCACGCCGGTCCCCGCCGCCCGGATCATCTCCACGTCGTTCTCGCCGTCGCCTACCGCGAGCGTTTCGTCGCGCGGGATCTCGAGAGTGTCGGCCAGGCGTACCAGCGCGTCGCCCTTGTTCACACCGCTCGCAACGATCTCGAGGTAGTGCGGCTTCGAGAACATCGTCACGAACCGGTCCTCGGAGGGGAGCGCGTCGTTGAGGGCTTCGATCCCGGTTCGGTGTCTGGTCAGGTGCTCATTGCGGCCTATGAAGAGCAGCTTGGGCGAGCCTGCCGGGAGCGCCGCGGGCAGGTCGTCGTTCACCAGATACCGTGTCCTCGTCGCTTCGGCATACCGATCCGCCAGGGCAGACGGGGCGTTCACGACGAACTCGTCTCCCGAGTAGCCCTGGAGATGCAGAGCGTGTCTCCGGGCATAGCCGGCCAGTGCCCCGATCGCCGTTCCGGTGACGTAGCGGCGTGCGACCGTCGCGCGTGTACCCGCCGTGACGATGAGCGCGCCGTTGAACGCGATGTAGTACTCCTCGTCATCCGGCTCGAGGATGCCTGCCGCGATGGTCCTTATGCTGAGATCAGAGCGTCCGGAACAGAAGACGATGATGACCCCCGCTTCATGAAGACTCCTGAGCGCTTCCCGGTTGGCCTGTGGGAGCGTGCCGTCGTGGGCGAGGAGCGTGTCGTCGATGTCGGTGGCGAGCAGGCGATACATGCGCCTACTCTACCCGGAAGGAGCACCGAAAAAAAGGGGCTGCCTCAATGAGACAGCCCCGGGGAAAGCGGAGAGCGATTACTCGTCGTCCACCACTTCGTAATCAACATCCTGTGCGTCTGCCGCGTCGCCCTCTCGTGTGCGCCCCGTTGTGCGAGCGCCGGCGTGCTGTGCCGCGCCACGGTCGTCTCCGGACGATCCGCCGGGCGCCTGGTTCTGTGCCTGATAGAGCTGCTCGGCGAGAGCGTGGCTCACCTGGTTGAGCTCATCTATCTTCGCACGGATGGTCTGTGCGTCTCCGGTTTCGAGCACGCCGCGGAGCGCCTCGATCTTCCCGGTGATGGCGGTCCGATCGCTATCGGAGATCCTGTCGCCGTGCTCGGCAAGCGCCTTATCCATCTGGTACGCGAGCTGGTCGCCCTCGTTGCGGGCCTCCGCCGCCTCTCTCGCCTTCCGGTCCGACTCGGCGTTCGCTTCCGCGGCGTTGACCATCCGCTTGATCTCATCCTCGTTCAGACCGGAGCTCGACTCGATGCGAATCTTCTGCTCCTTGCCGGTTCCCAGCTCCTTCGCCGAGACGTGAACGATCCCGTTCGCGTCAATGTCAAAGGCAACCTCGATCTGCGGCACCCCCCGCGGCGCCGGCGGGATGCCGACGAGCTCGAAGCGACCGAGGGTCCGGTTCTGGCCGGCCATCTCACGCTCGCCCTGGAGCACATGAATGGTCACGGCCGTCTGGTTATCTTCCGCCGTGCTGAAGATCTCGCTCTTGCGCGTCGGAATCGTCGTGTTCCGCTCGATCAACCGGGTGAACACACCTCCGAGCGTCTCGATCCCGAGCGACAGCGGCGTCACGTCGAGCAGCAGCACATCGTTCACGTCGCCGGTGAGCACGCCGGCCTGGACCGCGGCGCCTACCGCGACGACCTCGTCAGGGTTGACCCCCCTATGCGGATCCTTGCCGAAGATCTCCTTGACGAGACTCTGAACCGCGGGAATTCGGGTGGAACCCCCTACCAGGATGATCTCGTCCACTTCGCCGGGCTTGAGCTCGGCGTCGGCAAGCGCCTTCATGACCGGATTGCGTGTACCCTCAATGAGGTCCGAAATCAGCTGCTCGAACTTCGCCCTCGTGAGGCTGTAGTTCAGGTGCTTCGGACCACTCGCATCCGCGGTGATGAACGGAAGGTTCACCTCCGTCTGCTGCGAGCTCGAGAGCTCTTTCTTGGCGTTTTCCGCCGCCTCGCGCAACCGCTGGAGAGCCATGCGGTCCGAGGCGAGATCGATGCCGTAGTCGTTCTTGAAGCTCGTCACCAGCCATTCGACGACTCGCTGGTCGAAGTTGTCACCGCCGAGATGGGTGTCACCGTTGGTGCTCTTCACCTCGTACACCTCGTCGGCCAGCTCAAGGATAGAGACGTCGAAGGTGCCGCCTCCAAGGTCGTAAACGGCTATCTTCTGCTCGCCTCGCTTCTTGCCGAAGCCGTAGGCGAGTGCAGCCGCAGTCGGCTCGTTGACGATTCGCTTGACCTCGAGGCCCGCGATCCGACCCGCATCCTTGGTCGCCTGGCGCTGCGCATCGTTGAAGTACGCCGGGACCGTGATGACGGCCTCCTCTACCTGCTCACCGAGATACTCCTCCGCGGTCTTCCGCATCTTCTGGAGAATCGCCGCCGATATCTCGGGTGGAGAGTACTGTTTGCCTTCCACCTCGATGCGGACGTCGCTGTTTGGTCCCTTGACCAGTCGGTACGGGACCATCTCCATCTCGCGAGCCACCTCGTCGTACTTGCGCCCCATGAACCGCTTCACCGAGTACACGGTGTTGTTGGGGTTGGTGATCATCTGGTTGCGCGCGGGTTGCCCTATCAACCGTTCGCCCTTGTTCGTGAACGCGACGACGCTTGGGGTCGTTCTGCCTCCCTCCGAGTTCTGGATGACTACCGGCTCACCGCCTTCCATGACGGCTACCACCGAGTTCGTCGTACCCAGATCAATGCCTATTGTCTTGCCTGCCATATATCCTCCCTAACGGTAATGGTCTGATGATGCTCTGCTAACCCGAGACCCGCCGCAGCGGTCTTCCTGCCGCGGCGAATCTCGGCTTACGGTCTGCCGGACGTTCCCAGACAGACCTGCCGGATGATCCTGCCAGATAGTCCTGCCAGACAGTTCTGCCAGATAGTTCTGCCAGACAGTCCTGCCAGATCAACCTTCGGGCAGGGCCGTTCCGGTTGTTTCCCGGTGATCCGGCCCTTCCCAATCTCGTCTTCGTCCCGAGTCAGTCCGCCTTCACCTCGATCTTGCGCGGCTTGACTTCCTCCTTCAGATGCAGCTGCACGGTCAGGATGCCGTTCTCCATCTTCGCCTCGACCTTCTCGCGATCGACTCGCTCGTCAAGGGTATACGTCGCCCGGTAGTCCGCATCGCGGCGCTCCCGCACGATGTAGCTCACGTCGTCGGCATAGGACTTGCGGTGGCCGTAGACCGACAGCGTGTCACCGTTGATGTTGATGTCGATCCCGTCTTTGCCGACCCCCGGCATTTCAAGCCGCAGCACGACCCGATCCTGCTCCTCGCAGATGTTTCCGATCGGGCGGACCGTGCTCCGCTGCCGCGCTTCCTGTGTTTCCTGTCTCTCGAGTGCGGTGTCTGCCATAGTCTTCCTCCTTACTTCACGTTCACTGCGATCTGCTTCGGCTTCGCCTCTTCACGCTTGGGCAGTGAGATGGCGAGCACTCCATCGCGCATCTTCGCGTCGATCTTCTCCGCGTCGACTCCGTGCGGGAGCGACAGGGTCCGCTGGAATGTTCCCTCCCAGCTCTCTTTCCGGAAATACTTTCCGTTCTTGCTCTCGCGGTTGTCCTTCTTCTCGCCCTTTATCGTCAGAACGTTGTCGGCCACCGATATCTCAAGATCCTTCTTGTCCACTCCCGGCAGATCAACGCTGACAAGGAAGCCGTCGTTGTTCTCCACGACATCGAGGGCCGGAGAGAACTCGCGGTCAAAGAGCCCGTCGGAGAAGAACCGCCTGGCAGTCGGATCGAACATGTCGTCGATTTCGCGACGAATCCGATCGAGCTCGCCAGCCGGATCCCACAGGTTGTTTCTGTTTCGTCGTACGATATTCATCGTCTCCTCCTCGTACCTGGTTTCGTCGGCCTTCTGGTCAACGACCCGTGACCGACTTCACCTACAAGGATGCAGAAGTCGTGCCAACTTCTACAAGAACACCGTAAGTGATTGTATAATATGTATTTAGAGGCCGACGTCTGCTGTCGGTAGCTGCCTTCGGTCATGCGCGGATGAGCCGTGATGACGCACCGGAAGCGGCGGCCGTGGCGCATGTATCATAATGCTACACATGGGGCTTTATGACCCTATCTTGCTGTGGCACATCGAAACAGCTCAAACCCCGCTCGCCGGGAAGCGCGGCGAACGGCAATGGTGACGGTTGAGTCTCGATGCTATACTGCCGCAGATGCAGAGCGAACGATTACGGGCCTTGCGCTCGTTGATGGAAGCACGCGGCCTTGCCGCCTACGTCGTGCCCTCCTCGGATCCTCATCAGAGCGAATACCCGCCGGATCACTGGAAGCTTCGGCAGTGGATCAGCGGGTTCGGCGGCTCTGCCGGAACCGTGGTGGTCACTTCAGACAGGGCGGGCCTTTGGACCGATTTCCGCTACTACCTCGAGGCGGAGAGCGCGCTGCGGGGATCGGGGATCGAGCTCTTCCGACTCGGATCTCCGGACGTTCCGGACTACCCGGCCTGGCTCGCCGCCGAGCTCGAGCGGGGCGACAAGGTCGGTTTCGACGCCGAATGCTTCTCGATCGCCGCCGCGCGATCCCTCGAAGAGACTCTGACGCCGCGGAACATCGAGCTCGTGCCCGGCGACGATCTCATCGGCACCCTATGGTCCGACCGTCCCGCCCGCCCGAGTCGGCCGGTCTTCCTCCACGAGGAGCGGTTCGCCGGACAGAGCCGCGGAGAGAAGCTCTTCGCGTTTCGAGAGAAGATGGGCGAGCTTGGGGCCGACTACCATCTGATCTCAACGCTCGATGACATCGCCTGGGTGCTCAACATACGCGGGAGCGATGTGAGCTACAACCCGGTAGCGCTCGCCCACCTCGTCGTCGATCCACAGGGGGGCGTGCTGCATATCGACGCCGATCGACTCGCCAGCGACGTTCGGGTGGAGCTCGAAGCCGCCGGCGTTCGGATCAGGCCGTACGACGAAACTGCGCAGACGCTCGCATCGATACCCGGTGGGTCGCGGGTCATCGTCTCCCCGCAGCAGGCGAGTGTGGCGATGCGTGCACGGCTTCGCCCCGATGTCCGCGTCGTCGAGCGGGCGAACCTCTCGTCGGAGGTGAAGGCGCAGAAGAACGCCACCGAGCTCGATCACCTTCGCGACGTCATGGTCCGCGACGGTGTGGCGATGGTGCGCTTTCTCCATTGGCTCCTCGCGGCGTTGGGAGACGAACCAGTCACCGAGCTCTCGGCTGAGGGTCGTCTGCGCGAGTTTCGTTCGGAGGGTGAACGATTCGTCTCTGAGAGTTTCCGCACGATCTCCGCCTACCGTGGGCACGGCGCGATTGTACACTACGCGTCATCCCCGGAATCCGACGTCGAGCTCGAGCGCGCCGGTCTCTATCTCATCGATTCCGGCGGGCAGTACTACGACGGCACGACCGACATCACCCGGACTGTCGCGCTCGGAGCACCGTCGGATCAGGCAAGGCGCGATTTCACGCTCGTGCTGAAGGCGCACATCGGGCTTGCCACCCTGAGCTTCCCGGCCGGCACCACCGGGCACATGATCGACGCGGTCTGCCGCGAGCACCTGTGGCGGGAGCGGATGAACTACGGCCATGGAACCGGGCATGGCGTCGGCTTCTTCCTGAACGTCCATGAAGGGCCCCATCGCATCAGCCAGCAGCCGAGCGACGTGCCGCTTCGTCCCGGTATGGTTGTCAGCGTAGAGCCGGGTCTCTACCGGGCCGATCAGTACGGGATCCGCACCGAAAACCTCGTGACCGTGGTCGAGGACGAGCGCAACGAGTTCGGTTCGTTTCTGAGGTTCGAGACGCTCACCCTCTGTCCGATCGACCGCTCCTTGATGGATGCATCGATCCTGGCCGCGGGCGAGCGGAGCTGGATCGACGAGTACCATCGGAGCGTTCGCGATCGCCTCTACGGCGGTCTCGAACAGCCGGTTGCCGAGTGGCTCGATGAGGCCTGCGCTCCGCTCGAAGAGGATCACGCCGGCCTCTGAGTTGACAGGAGCGCGGGTCGGACCTACATTGGAGGGAGAGTGCGTGACCCTGCGGGGGTGGTCGCGACAATCGGAGCTGATGTGACGATCGACCCTCTTCATACCGATCTGTACAGCCGACTCGCCGCGGGAGAGTTTTCCTCCGAGGCCATCGTGGAGTCGCTCGCTGGATGCCTGGATGCCGATCAGGAGACCTGCATCAACCTCGCCGGTGCACTCCTGAGCGTGACGCTCGACGCGGATACGGCGCAGAGAGCACTCCGCGAGCTCGTCGAGCACCATCGCCTGCTCAGTGAAAAGCTCGGGAGCACCCTCGATATCCGGGTCACCGCGATGGACTACGCCACGCGGCATCCTGAGATCGTTCGGGAGCCGGTTCTTGTCGACTATCAGGTTCTCGCCCTCTCGCAGCGGCTCGCCGCCGTCGACGGGTTGACCGGGCTGTTTAACCGGCGCTTTCTCGACATCTATCTCTCCAAAGAGCTCAACCGCGCCCGCAGACACCGCGAGACCTTCAGCGTGCTCTTCGTCGATCTCGACGACTTCAAGCAGATCAACGATCAGCATGGACACGGGGTTGGCGACCAGGTGCTCGCTACGGTCGCCCGCGAGATTCAGGCCCTGCTTCGCCAGGAGGACTTCGCCGCGAGATACGGTGGTGAGGAGTTTCTGGTCGTGCTTCCGCATACCGGCGAGGAAGGCGCCGCCCGATTCGCCGAGCGGCTCACCGAGCGACTCGCGGCGGTGGAGCTTCCTCACAGCCTTGCGGTCGCCTACTCCGGAGGTATAGCCACGTTCCCGGTCCATGGATCGACCGCCCGCGATCTGCTCCACCTCGCCGACACCGCGCTCTACGAGGCGAAGATCAACGGGAAGGCCCATGTGCGAGTCGCGCCGTCGGAGAAGCGCTCCGCGCCGCGCCTGGAGGCCGGAGGTCGCGCACGCTGCTATCTGGATGATCGCGAGCTCGGCGACGTGCGTCTGTACGATGTCTCGCTCGTCGGCATGTCGGCCCTTGCCGGTGTCAGATTTGCCCCCGGCCAGACCGTACGGTTTCGTATCCTCGTGGACGAGACCGAGTCGTCAACTGAACAAATCGAGGTGCTCGCGAAGATCGTCTGGGACCGGAAGATTCGGGAAAGCGAGTACCGGTTCGGCGGGCAGTGGGCGACCGACGATCCGCAGGTCGTCCATACGCTCGTCGAGCACGTAGCGGCCCGCTGAGCGGCCGAGTCCTCATCCGGCGGCGAGGGCGCGGAGGTCGCGGAAGACGTATGCGCGTTCCGGGATCGATTCGTCTTCGATTTCGAGCCGTTGTTCGCCGGCCGGCTCACCGCCAAGGTGAGCGTAGAATTCGGTCGCCGGATTTCCGGCAAGGACCCACACGACCATTCCGTTTCTGCCGTTCGCATCGAGCTCTCCGGCGATGCGCCGCAGCAGAGCGCTTCCGACGCCGCTGCCCTGATGACCTGCCAGTACGTACAGTGCCATGAGCTCGCCGTCGACGGCGAAGCTTCTTGTTCGTTCGGCTCCTCCTGCGGCGAAACCCACGATACCATCCTCGTTTGACTCAGCCACGAGCAGGATGCCGGAGTGCCGCTCGAGCAGGGCTTCCCACTGGAGCCGGCTGCGGCTGTACGAGAGCTGTCTCAGGAACCCCGGAGGCAGTAATTCTGCGTACGCTACGCGCCACATGTCTATATGGATGCGCGCGATGTTCGGCACGTCGTTACGGCGAGCGTGGCGGATCACGATCATGGGTCAAGTATAGCAGGATTGGGTGGGCAATCGGGAGTCCGGCGGCTACAATGCAGCATGCCACTTGCACGGCCTGACTTCGCCCGGATAGGTGTCCTGGGCGGTGGCCAACTCGGCCAGATGATGATTCTTGCGGGGATCCCGCTCGGCTTCGAGTTCGGAGTTCTGACCCCGAATCGCCACGATCCCGCGGTCCGGCTTGCTACGCGTCATGAGCCCGGTGCGCTCGACGATGAAGCGGCGATCCATCGCATAGTCTCCTGGGCGGACGTCACGACCTATGAGATCGAGCACGTGAACACCGAAGCGCTGCGGGCGGCGGAGAGCGGGGGCGGGCTCGTGCTTCCTCGGTCGATGCTGCTCGCCACGATTAATGACAAGCTCGAGCAGAAGCATGCGCTGCGGGACGCCGAGATCCCGGTGCCTGCCTTCGCCGAGCGATTTCCAGGGTACCCCACGGTGCAGAAGCTGCGCCGGGGAGGGTACGACGGGCGAGGCGTTCAGGTTCTGCGTAGCGACCGCGACACGCCGCTGGACGGGGCCTCCTACTACGAGGAGCTCGTAGACTTCGAGCGTGAGCTCGCGGTGATTGTCGGTCGCTCGACATCCGGTGAGACGACAACCTATCCGGTCGTGGAGATGGAGTTCGACGCGGACGCGAACATCTGCTCTCGGGTGATCGCCCCTGCGCGTATCACACCCTCCTGCGAGGCGAGGGCCCGGGAGATCGCGCTCGCCGCGGTCGAGGCGCTTGACGGGGTAGGGGTGCTTGCCGTCGAGCTGTTTCTCGCCCGCGACGGACGGATTCTTGCGAACGAGATCGCGCCGCGGCCGCACAATTCGGGACACCTGACGATTGAGGCGTGCGAGACGAGTCAGTTCGAGCAGCACCTGCGTGCGATCACCGGGCTGCCGCTCGGCGCGACGACGCTGCGAACCGCCGCGGTGATGGTGAACGTCCTTGGCGATCCCGGTGCCCACGGTCGCCCACGGTTGCCGGCGATCGGGCGCCTGCTCGAGCGGACCGGAGTCCATCTGCACTGGTACGGCAAGACCGAAGTCCGTCCGTACCGGAAGATGGGTCATGTCACCGTCGTGGCCGACGATCTCGAGAGTGCGTTGGCCACCGCGCAGGAAATTCTCCCGGAGACCCGGGTTACAGGAGGCGCAGATGGCCGTTGAGGTGGCGGTGATCATGGGCAGCGATTCCGACCTGTCCGTCATGAGCGACGCGTGTCGGGCTCTCGATGAGCTCGAAGTCCACTACGAAGTGACGATCGTATCGGCGCACCGGACGCCGCTTCGGATGGTCGAGTACTCGCGTGAAGCTGCGGGGCGAGGGGTGAAAGTGGTGATCGCGGGCGCCGGCGGTGCGGCCCATCTCCCCGGGATGGTGGCGGCTCTAACCGATCTTCCGGTCATAGGCGTACCCGTTCGCGCGAGTAACCTCGAGGGACTCGATTCGCTGCTGTCGATCGTCCAGATGCCTCGGGGGGTTCCCGTGGCTACGGTCGCGATCAACAATGCGCGCAATGCCGGGCTGCTCGCCGCGCGCATCCTTGCGCTGGGTGACCCGGAACTGCGCGCTCGGGTGGCTCGCCTCCGGGAGTCATCGGCTTCTCTGGTCGCGGAGAAGGCGAGACGAATCGAGTCCGAAGGATGGGAGGAGTATCTGTCCGGTCACGAATAGGAGCTTGGATGGAGAGAACGGAATTTATGGCTGCATTTTCGGTCGCGATCGTATCATTCGGCTACACATGGTAGCAGAAGTGTGCTATAGGTAGACCTGCAATGGGTCTTTCAACCCGGCTTGGTGCCGGTTCACACGTGCTGTATCTCGCGGAGTCGATGATCGAACGGCTGACGCTCGCTGAGTGGTTGTTTGCGAGCGTCTCGCGGCGGGGCCGTCGGCTCGTGGCGCTCGTTGATCCTGCGGTGCGCGGGGTGTTCGACGCTGCTGTCGAGTTCCAGCGTCTGTCGGCACGCCAGGTGGTCGTTCGCACCATCGACGAGTTGGTTGGTCCGAACGGCGGATGGCAGGAGGTGTGCGAGCTGATCAACCGCCTCGTCGAGGAGATCGAAGGAGGGACGGGCACCTGGCGCCGTGATGAGCCGGAGACCGAGACGCTCGTCTTCGTCGATCTCGATTCGGTGTTCGGTCGCTGCGTCGCGGCGAGCGAGATGATGAGCGTCGTGTACGCGCTTCGCGACCAGCACGCCGCGAGACGGCGGTGCGTGGTAGAGGCCGTGTCCGTATCAATGGTCCCGCGAAGCTTGCCCGAAGAGTTTTTCGGGCTGCACACCGACTGCGTGATCGCTTCTCACACTACCGAAGGGGTTTCCGATGGCGCAACGATCGACGCAGCAGCGCAACGCGTCGCGCTCGAGACACGACAGTTCCGCCACCAGTTTCTCGCGCTTGCGAAACGTGATCGTGCGGGCGCTCTGAGCCTCGCACCCCGATTCTTCTCCGACTACCGGCGCGGTTTCCTCCTCATGGACGGACGACTGCGCGTCAGGTACTGCACGCCGCGCGCCGCGCACCTGCTCGGACGCGAGTGCGATGAAGTCGTCGGACGTCCGGTCAACTCCTGCATCGACGGGGTCGATCTCGTGACCCTCAAGCACGAGTGCGCCCGGACGGCGAGCGGTACCCAGAGCCCGTTCGTGGTATCATGGCGTCTGGCTCCGGGAGTCTACGAGCCACGCGAGGTAACGGTGGATCCGTTGACGAGTGACAATCAGACAGTTGGATTTGTGGTGTCACTGGGTTCCGTCGAGACCGTCCGCGGGCCCCGGGCCGCGTATAGACAGCTCGCCGAGGAAGCGCCGTTGTCGACGGCTGCGACGGGGTCGGACGAGTTCGACGCGGAGGAAAGCCTCAGCGAGAGTCTGCATGGCACTCAGATTACCCGCCGCGAGCACGAGGTTCTGCTGCTCGTATTGCGCGACGCCTCGAACCGGGACATCGCGAGGCACCTGAACGTGGCCGAGGTAACGGTGAAGAAGCATCTGACGAGCATCTACCGGAAGCTTCGCATTACGAACCGTGCGGAGCTGATCCGGAGCTTTGCCTCTCCCCACACCGGCGGCTCGTCGATGTCTCGAGGGCTGGAGTGATCATGCAGCACCGCATCTTTCTAGTCGAAGACGAACCGATTATCGCCTCCGGAATCGTCAGGAAGCTCGAACAGCTCGGCTACGACGTGACGGGCCGCACCGGCAGCGGCGAATCCGCCGTACGTATGGTCGACAGCAATCCGCCGGACCTCGTCCTCATGGACATCAAGCTCGAGGGCAGAATGGACGGGATCGAGACCGCCGGGGAGATCCGCAAGCGTCACGATATCCCGATTGTGTTCCTTACCGCCTTCGCCGACGAGGCGACGATCCAGCGCGCAACGGGGCAGGAGCCCTTCGGGTACATCGTCAAACCGTTTACCGATCGCGAGCTCTCCGGGGCAATCGAGGTCGCGCGGCATCGGCATGCACTCGAGCAGGCTACTCGCGCCAGGGAAGAGCGCTATCGAATGCTGTCCGAGGTGCTGTCCGACTACGCGTTTGCCGTTCGCATAGCGCCGGACGCCGAAAACGACTCCCTCGACTGGAGCGTCGGCTCAACGGCAGTCGTGTTCGGCGTCGACATCAAGGACTTCCGTACGATTGACGATGCGATGTACCTCGTCCACCCGGACGACGTGCCGCTCGTACAAGGATTCTGGCGTCGGCTGCGCGCCGGCTCCGACGGCCAGATCGAGTTTCGCGTGCTGTCTGGAGACGAGTCGCCTCGGTGGGTCAAGATGGACGCGCGGGTGATCACCTCGCGCGAAGGACAGGTGGAGCTGGTCTACGGCGCCTACCAGAACATCACGCCGCTGCGCGCCGCGCAGGACCGCCTTGCCGAGCGCGAGGTCGAGTTCAGCCGAATCGTGCAGACCGTGCGACAGGGCATCTGGGTAGGCGACAGCGATGGACGGTGCATCTACGTCAACCAGGCGCTCTGCGATCTCACGGGACGCTCCCGTGATCAGCTCGTCGGCAGCCGGAGCCTCGCGACCGTCCTGTCCGGCGGAACGGATCGGGCGGCAGGGGGCGAGTCGTTCGAGAGTGAGGTCGTGACCCGCTCCGGCGAAACGGTTCCGGTGCTTGTCACCACCCGGGCGATCAACGGAGCAGACGATGCTTTCGTCGGGAGCTTCTACCTGTTCACCGATATCTCGCGTCAGCGGCGAGCACTGGATGCTCTCGACCGGGGGAAAAAAAAGCTCGAGGGCGTCTTCCACGCGAGTCCCGTCCCGAGTCTGTTGATCGATTCCGCGACGAACTCAGTGCTCGACGTCAATGAGGCGTTTACCGGTGCGACCGGGTTTCCGGCCGAGGAGATCGTCGGCACCGGCGGTTTCGGGCTCGCGGAGTACGAGAAGCTCGAGGATCTGAACCGGATGGTGGCGATTCTCAAAGAGCGTACCGCGAGGTCGTCCCAGATGCGGCTGCGAACGAGAGACGGGCAGTCTCGTCTCTTCAACGTAGAGGTGCGCGATATCGTCGTCGCCGACGAGGAGATTCTGCTTCTCATCCTCAACCCGGTGGCGTAGTCTCTCCGGCGTCCCGTTCGGCCAGTTCGCGTTGGTATCGAGTCGCAAACTGTCGCCAGATCACGATGAACAGCGAGGCGATGAGCGGGCCGATGAGAAAACCGATGATGCCGAGCCACATGATTCCGCCGATTGTCGACAGAAGCGCGAGCGCGGGATGGAGGCCCGATCGATCTCCGAGGAGCTTGGGGCGTACGACGTTCTGGGTGACCGCAACGCCGCCGAGCCCGAGAGTGATCATCAGGACCCCGGCGATCACTCGTCCGGAAACGACCAGGATGATACCGGCCGGCACGAGCACGAGATTCGTTCCGATCAGCGGGATCATCGAGAGCACCATGATGATGATCCCCCAGATCACCGGCGACGGCAGCCCGAAGATCAGGAACAGGAACGCGCCGTAAAGCCCCTCCATGAGGCCGATCAACAGGGTAGAGGTGAGTGTTGCCGTCGTGGTCTTTCGCGTCTCTTCGGCGATCTCTCGCAGCTCCCGGTTCGGCATCGGGATGATGCTGTAGACTGTAGCGACGAGCCGACTGCCGCCCTGGAAGAAGAAGAACATCAGGAGCAGTCCGAGCAGGAAGCCTGCCACCGCCGCACCGGCGCTCACGAAGCTCTGTTGGGTAGCGTTCAACACCAGGGCGGAGCTCGTACGGAATGCCTCTCGCAGGAGGTCGGAGAGCTCAATCGGCTGCAGGCCCTGCAGGTAATCGCCGAGAAACGGCAGCTCCTGTGCCCAGGCGAGCAGGCGAAGGTCACCGAGTCGCTGCGCGAGCTCGGGTGCGCGAGCCATCACCGCCACGGAGCCTGTTACCGCTTCCGAGTACACCAGCATCGCGATGATCGTGACGGGAACCGACACGACGACGAAGACGAGCGCGACCATGATCACGCCCGCCGCAACGGTGCGTCCACCGAGCCGAGCCGACAGCCGCCGGAACGTCGGATAGAGAACGGAGCCGAACACGGCCGCGAGGAATATGATCACGAGGAACGGCTGTATCACGATGAAGAAGCCGTAGGACAGTCCCGCCAGGACCAGCAGGAAGAAGAGCTCCATGACTCCTACTCTCGGTCGTTCCATTTCTCCTCCATTTGATCTCTTCGTGCGCTGTGCTATCATGGGAGCCATAGTGACTCGAGTGACGCTTCCATTACCCCCACGTGCTGAGCTGGAAACGGCGTACCGCGATCATGCCGACACCTACGATAAGCTCCTGCACGAGCTCCATCGCCGCGTGCGGACTGCGCTGCGTAACTGTGGTCTGACGTCGACCCTAAAGTACCGCGTAAAGAGTTTCGAAAGCTACTTCGCGAAGCTGCTTCGTCTGCTGCGGACACCGGACCACGCCACCGATGCAGTGTGTGTGACCGATGTGATCGCGTTGCGAGTCGTCTGCCCGTTTCTCGAGGATGTAGCACTCGCCGAACGATGCCTGCGGACGCAGTTTCACGTCAGCGAAGTCGATTACAAGGGCGCTGAGTTCTCGGTGCGTGAGTTCGGATACGAGTCGGTTCACTGCCTCATCCGGGTGCCGGACGACCTGCTCGAGAGCTTCCATCTTGGCGGTCCCTTCGATTGCGAGGTCCAGATCCGCACGATCCTCCAGGACGCCTGGGCGGAGGTCGAGCATGAGCTCGTGTACAAGGCGGACTTCACTCCGTTCGACGAGGCCGTGCAGCGCAAACTGGCCGCGCTCAACGCCAACCTCAGTCTTTCGGACATCACCTTTCAGGAAATCCGGGACTACCAGAGGCGATTGCACGGAGAGCTACGCAAGCGGCGGTCGAGTTTCTGGGGAGTGATCAGCGACAGTACCGGTGAGCCGCAGTTTGGCGATTCAGGCGTCGACATGCTCGAGCTCGAAGGTCCCACCTTCGGCGTGTCGCCGGCGCTGCTCGACGACGGGTGCGAGCGTCGGGGTGTCGGGGCCACGTCAACCTGGGCGGAAGGTGACCGGGGGCTCGATGCGCAACTGCTTGTCGCTCTGCAGGCGCATAACGCCGGCGACTTCGCCCGGGCCGACGAGGTGTACACGCAGATTCTCCTGCTGCGACCCCGCGCCTACGTTCGCGCCGTCGTGCACATTCATCGCGGCATGGCGCGTTTCGCCTCCTCCCGGTATCGCGATGCTCTGATCGACTTCACCGCAGCGCTCGAGCTCGATCCGAGCAACTGGCGTGCGCTCTTCTATCGCGGAACCGTGTACCGAATACTCGGCGATGCTGAGCGCGCCGAGCAGGACTACACGGCCTGCCTCGAGCACGATCCATACCGCGTGGAGTGCCTTTTCCAGCGCGCCTCGCTCCACGCGCAGCTCGGACGGTTCGACGATGCGCTGGTAGACTGTGATCGAGCGCTGGCCGTCGACCCGTCGGCGCAGGCGGTCGAGCAGCTTCGCGTTTCGGTGGCAGAACGAAAGGCGTATGCCGACGGGGAGGACACCGATGCGTGAACGATTCTTCGCGAGTGACAACAGCGCACCGGTCCATTCCGACGTAGTGGCCGCGCTTGTCGAGGCAAACGCTGGTCACGCGATCTCCTACGGCGAGGACCGATGGACGACTGAAGCCGTGGCCGTGCTCCGGGACCTGCTCGGCGGTGAGCCGGCGATTCACTTCGTCTACAACGGCACTGGTGCAAACGTGCTAGGAATGCAGACCGGGCTTGCCGGTTACCACGGCGTCGTCTGTACCGATGTCTCGCACATCAACACCGACGAGTGTGGCGCCCCCGAACGGGTCACCGGTGCGAAGCTGCTCGCCGTTCCGAGCGTGCACGGCCGGCTGAGTCCGGAACAGATTCTCGGTCATCTGCACGCAGTCGGCGTTGAGCATCATTCTCAGCCACGAATCGTCTCAGTGACACAGTCAACCGAGCTCGGTACCGTCTATCAACCGGATGTCGTGCGGGAGATCTCCCGTATCTGCCGCCGTCACGGGTTGCTGCTCCACATGGACGGGGCGCGCATAGCGAATGCCGCCGTATCGCTCGGCTGCGACCTCGCGAGTGCCAGCCGGGAGCTCGGAGTCGACATCCTGTCGCTCGGCGGCACGAAGAACGGGTTGATGTTCGGCGAGGCGGTGGTCTTCTTTCGGCCCGAGCTCGCTGCCGCGTTCCCCTACATTCGCAAGCAGGGGATGCAGCTCGCGAGTAAGATGCGCTTCATCGCAGCCCAGTTCACCGCGCTTTTCGGTGGTGATCTGTGGTGGCGACTCGCCGGCAAGGCGAACGGGATGGCTCAGAGGCTCCGGGATGAACTGTCCCGGATCCCTGCGGCTGAGGTCGTCTACCCCGTAGAGGCGAATGCCGTTTTCGTGCGTCTGCCGCCGGAGGTCGTTGACGCCGTTCGGCGCGAGGTCTTCTTCTACGTGTGGGACGACGCGGCTTCAGTCGTGCGTTTGATGTGCTCGTTCGACACGGATGCCGATGATGTCGCCAACCTCGTTGGGCTGATACGTCGATCGCTCGACTGACCCGAGACGCAGGGGGAGAGCTGATTCATGGACGTGCTTCTGGCAGTATCAAGTGCGCTAAGCGACCGCCTCGAGCGGCATATCGCGCAGGATTTTCCGCAGGCTCAAGTTACGGTCGCGGCGTCGCAGAACCTTGCCGCGCTGCTCGATGGTCGCCGGTGGGACCTGGTCGTTGTGCGCGATGGGACCCTCGGTGTGCTCGACGACGATACGCGTGTCTCGCTTGGCATGTCGCTCGTTACGGTCCCGGATACCGCTTCGCAGGATCTCGCGCCGGTGGAGGAAGCAATCGCGGCGCGCCTGCGCCGGGCGCGCCGCGCGACGGTGGATCTGCACCCGTTCATCGAGACGCACCGGGATAATCCTCCGGTCATGCACGAAATCCTCCGACTGTTCGCCGTGGAAGCTCCCCAGCGACTCGTCTCGATCGAAGCTGCGCTGCCGGACGAGCGTACAGGATGCGATTTCGCTGCGGTCGCGAAGGCAGCTCACTCGCTCGCGAACACATGCGGCACGCTTCAGTGTAGCGCGGCCGTGGAAGAGGCTCGCGCGCTCGAATCGGCAGCACGGGAAGAGCGGTCGACTCCCTGCCTGGTGCACGCCCGGCGACTCGTGCCGGTCGTCACGGCACTGGCTGAGGAGGTGCAAGCATATATCGCTCGCCTGTCGTGATGGTCGGACGCGCTTACGCCTCAGCGGAGCGGCGTTCCGGTATCGGCTGCGGGGCCTGCCTTCGCGCCGCGAACTCCTTGGTGAGGAACAGCCCGCAGAAGCAGTGCCCATACTCCTGCTGGTCCGGCACAGCGTACGTGCAAGGACAGATGATGTCGGCGTCGTCGCTTCGCTCACCGTCTCCGTCTCGGCAGGGGCAGAGAAAGTATCCGTACCTGCCGTAGTTACGTGCAAGCCCGTCGGCGAGGTCTGCAACGAAACCGTCGTCGGGGTTCAGTACCCACCCCTGATGCCGCGCGACCGCGCGGGCAAACTCCATCGCCTGTTCCGGCGTCTTTGCTTTTCGGTCCATGGTTGCCTCAGGAGATGCCCAACCGGTCGGCCCACTTCTGTTCGGTGAAACCGCTCAGCACCTCTTTATCGTCGATCGTCAGTACCGGAAATACCGGAATGTTCTGGAACTTGGACTTGAGCTCCTGTTTTACCTCTCGCTTGAGGTCGAAATCAAGCTGGTCGAGAAAGACGTAGCGGTATGTGAGTCCGTTGTTCTCCAGATAGCGCATCGCCTTCTTGCAGAACGCGCAGGTCGACAGCGCGTAGACCGTGAGTCTGTGCGGTTCGTTCGATCCGGGAACCTCGATGAATTCCACTTTGTCGATTGGATCACTCATGCAGACACCATACGGTTTGTCGACGGCGAGTTCAAGCTGGTTCGCTTGGATCGTGATTCAGGCGAGCCTGCCGATCCGGTCGTCGATCTCTTCGAGTTTCTCCTGGAGGCTGCGAATGGTGCGCTGGATCCGGTTCCTTTCGTGTTCGAGCTTCGCCCTCGGGTCGAGCTCGTCGTCCGATGCCGGAGCGCGCACATCAACCTTCACCATATCAGGGCTCCGTCCGGCGAGAAACGCCTGTTCCGCCTTCGCCCGCTTCTCGTCGCCGGCGATCCCTGCGACCGTGGCCATGTTGTGGTACCCCAGGGTGGGGCTCACGTCGTACCGGTGGATCTTCATGAGGGTGGTCGCCGTTCTGCGGTCCAGCGAAAGCACGCGCTCGACGTAGTCCTCGAACCTCGCTCCGCGCTTGCGGCAGAGCGCCTCTGCTTCGATCAGAGCCGCCCCGAAGCTTTTCATGATCTGCCCGTTTCGGGTCAGGAACTCGCCTCGCAGTCTGTCGGTCAGAGCACGGAACTCAGGATCGGTGTCGAACGGATTCGCGTATACCCCTTCCTCCTCGGCCTTTTCGAGGAGTCGGTGCAGGATGCTGCGAAACTCGAGGGTATGCGACCTCGGTCCCACCGGGACCGAGGAAGTCGTGAAGTGCACATGGTGGGCGAACTCGTGGATCGCCGTGTACATGAGCTCGCCGTCGGTTTCAAAGTTTCGATTGTGGATGATGATCTCGCGTGACTCGGGGTGGTAGAGTCCGTTCACCTTCCTGCTGCTCTTGCCACTGAAGATGAGCGAGAACTCCTCCGCATCATCCTGCAGCCGCAACAGCCGTTCCTTGACCTGGTCCTGGTTCATGGCAGCTCCCGTGCGGCCGCAGCTGCACCCGCCGAGCATAGCTGCTCGCGCGCCGAGAATCCACCACTCGCGTCCACGACTGATTCCATACTGATTCTTGACAATCTCCGTTCGACCGGGTACTACAAGACGGCAGCGGTTCCTTGGCGCTGCCGGGGCGCCTATGCACAAAGACCCTGATCTTCCCGCCATCACCGGTCTGCTGCGTTCGGTTATTGCCGGCGCCTACGAGCCGCTTGTCGTGGAAGACGCTTCCCCCCGGTACCGGGAGTTCGTCGAGACGCTCAACACCCTCGCCGACCAGCGCGAAGATCTCATCAGGAACTACAACGAGGATCTCAGACAAGGTGAGGCGCGATTGCGCCAGATCATAGAGTCGACGCCGGTTGGTATCTGCATCACCAACGAAGAGGGGTTCTTCGAGTACGTCAACCCGACCTACTGCCGCCTCTATGGGTATGATCCGGTCGAGCTCATCGGCAATCACTTCACCATCGTCGTTCCGGAGGAGAACCGGGAGCGGCTCGGTCATCTCCACGCCGAGTTCATGGGCAGGCGATACGAGCTCCGCGGAGAGTGGAGCGTCGTGCGTAAGGATGGAACGCCGATGGCGATCATCGCGGACGCCGCATACATCATAGACGTGGATGGACGGCCGAAGAAGGTGACCTTCGTCCTGGATATCAGCGACCGCAAGCGTGCGGAAAAGGCGCTTGAGGCCACCGTGGAGCGCTTGAACTACGAGATTGCGCAGCGCGAAGAGCTCGAGAAGGTCAAAGCGCAGGTGGAACGGATGATCCGCCACGATCTGCGCAACCCGCTGAACGGGATCATCGCCGCGGCCGAGATCATGATGGTTGATGAGCTCCGCGACGAGCATCGTGAGCTGTGCATGGTCATCCGTGAGTCGGGGCGCAAACTCGATTCGATGCTCTCGAGCAGCATGGACCTCATCAGGATGGAAGAGGGGAGTTATGTCCTGAAGGTGCAACCGGTGAATCTCGTGACCGTGCTGCAGGAGGTGCGTCGTGAGATCGAGCCGCTCGCCGGGAGTATGGGTGTCGACGTCGTATTCGAGACCGACGCGAGACCGATTTCGTGGACGGCTCACCTGCCGCTCGAGGGCGAGCGGCTCTACCTCTCGCAGGCCTTCGCCAATCTAATACGCAACGCCGTGGAGGCATCGTCGGAAGGAGACGAGGTAACCGTGCGCGTGACGACCGGCGAGAACTATCGGGTTGCGATCCACAACCGCAGCGCGGTTCCCGCGGAGATGCGAGCGGTCTTCTTCGATCGCTACACGACGAGCGGCAAGAAGAACGGTACCGGGCTCGGGACGTACGTAGCGGCGCTCATCGCCAAAGTGCATAGCGGGACGATCGACTACACCACCTCAGAGGAAGCCGGTACGACCGTTACCGTGCTCCTGCCGGGGAAACAGCCGCGCGGATAGACACAGCCTGTCAATTCGGGCGCTGTTCTGTCGATACTGAGAGTGGGATGTTCACTCTTTCGCATCGGTCGCCGTTCAACCTCATGTGCGTGCTGCTGCTCGCCGCCACCGTCTCGACCGGTGCCGCCGAGTCCGCGCGCAACGCACCCGATTCGTCGGTCTCGACCGACATCGTCGACCTGCTCGAGCAGACCGGAGCCGTGCTCGAGTGGGACGAGTTCACCCGAACCGGCGTTCTCTGGAGCGGGCTCGACTCGATCAGCTTCGCACCCGGGGAGCCGATCGCCGTCGTCAACTTCGACGAGCTGCTGCGGATAGAACCGATCGTCTACGATCGCGGGCGTCTGCGCGTCCCTGGAGCGACTTTCGCCACCCTTGTCGAGCGTCTTGGCGATCAGATCGACCCGCTACGACTGCGGCCGGTGAAAGCCATCGTCATCGATCCGGGGCACGGCGGACGCGATCCGGGTACCTTTCGCAGCCTCACGGTCGACGGAGAGACCATTACCTACTACGAGAAGGATATCGTGCTCGAGATGGCCAGGCACCTGAAGGCCGAGCTCTCGATGCTTCTCGATGGTCCCGAGATCGTTCTGACTCGTGAATCCGACGTCTATCTCCCGCTCAAGGACCGAACGGAGTTCGCTCATTCGCTTCGCGATGATCCGCTGGACAACGTGCTCTTCGTCTCGCTTCACGTGAACGCGAGCCCCTTGCCGTGGACCGACGCGCGCGGCGTTGAGATCTACTACCTTCCCGCGACGCAACGGCGACAGGTGCTCGAAGAGGAGATCGCGGCCTCGCTCGAACCCGAAGTATCCTCCATCCTCAACGACCTCAAGGAAGAGGAGTATACGGTGGAGAGCGTCCTTATGGGCAAGGCCGTCCTCGACGCGATCGCGCGTGACCTCCCTGAAACGCCGATCGAGCGCGGGGTTCGCGTGGCGAACTTCTTCGTCGTACGCGAGGCGCGGATGCCGTCGATTCTCATCGAGACCGGCTTCATCAACAATCGGGTCGACCTCGATCTGCTGGCTACCTCCGAGTACCGCCGCGAGATCGCCGCCGCGATCGCCTCAGGAATCGCCGCCTACGTTCGCGACTTCGAACAGCTGCAGTAGCGCCGCAACCCCACGACGCCATCCGGATTGACAAAGCTCTCGAGGACGCTACAATGCAATAAAGGTCTGAAGGAGTACGTATGGGTAAGCTAAAGGTCAAGCCGGGAAT
>SLST01000164.1 GCA_007130265.1 Spirochaetales bacterium | reverse complement strand
GGCTCCAGGAACGTGAGCAGGTACTTGAAGTTGGGATAGTGATGGTACGGCACTATGTGAGGGTTCTCGGCGCTTGGCCAGCCGGTCCAGTAGTAGGTGGACACGGCGTACGGGTCCATGGACGTCGAACCCGATATGGCCGGCATCTCTTCGATGTAGATCTGGAGAAGCTCCAGGCCAAGCGGATTGAGCACCTCGTGGTTGTCCGGGTGGGTACCCCTGATCGTATCCAGAATCTCGTCCACCCGCGGGTTGGTCCATCGGGTGGGATGCCCCCATGTCCGCTCCCCGAGTTCGGGCTCCAGGTAGTCCGTGTGGAAGGTCGTGAAGGTCCGGAACAGATCAGCCGTCTCAAGATAGGCCGACGCATGCGTCTGACCGCCGGTTACGGAGAACTGCCCATGGGCAATTCTCAGCTGTCCGGGCTCACTTATCTCGAATCGCACGTCCAGCCCGAACCGTCGCCACTCGCCATGGGCCGCAATCGCGTTCTGATAGACCCATCGACCTGGAGTGCCGTCGGTATGTACGCCAAAACGCCATGGAGTCCCATCCGGAAGCAACCAGTTGCCGTTGTCGTCCCGGCGAAACCCGTTGTTCTCCAGAAGCCTTTCGGCAACTTCCGGTGCGTGTTTCCAGGCGCCGTGACCAAACGTTTCGCGTATGAGATCAGGATCATCAGGGAACTCGAATCCACGGTCCCAGGCCTCCTCGACGAGACGGAACGGCGCGTCGGGATCCCAAGGCTTGAAGGTCTCCCCGTCACCGATATCCAGGGTGAAATCCTCCAGCCACGCGAGCATCGGCTCGATGTACGGCTCCTGCATCTGCGGGGCATTCATCACGATCGGGAGAGGATTCATCGCCGCCGCGCCATCGTAGGCAGTCGTGATGTAGGACACCGGATCCATTGCCAGGGTAAGTGCCCAGCGAACATCGCTGTTGTCAAACGGATACTGCAGGGTGTTGAAGAGGACGCCGCCTACACCCGGATGCCTGTTTGCCTGCAACCAGGGGAAGTCCCGCTCGGCGAAGTAGCCGCGGGCATGGTCGTCGGCTCTGATCACGGCCCGGATTGCCGGAAGGTCGAGGTCGACCATATCGACCTCCTTACGTGTCATTGCGATAACCCGGGCGGTGAAGTCACCGTAGTGATTGTACACGACATAGTTGGGAGCGGGCTCCCCGAACAGGACTCCGGTTGGTGTCCGGTCCCAGTCTTCGCGCTTCTCCCATGCCGTCCAGAAGCCTGCGGGATCAAAGCTGTGCAGGACATACGGCCCGGCACTCACCGGCGGGTTGAACTCGAAGGCGAAAAACCTTTCAGCGTCAACCTCGCCGTCGACCATGAACTGTTCGAAGACGTGCTTCGGCATTACCCACAGACTTCCCCAGAGGTCGGTAAGGACCTCAAAGTGAAACCGCGGGTTCGGGTTGTTCAGCTCAATGACTGCGGTGTACCGGCCTGTAGCGTAAGCATCCTTCACCTGTAACTCGAGCGGTGCGTTATAACTCGCTCCCGGTGTCGCTTTGATGAACTGCACAGTGAAGACCAGGTCATCCGCGGTGATCTCGACGCCATCGCTCCAATACATGCCTTCCCGCATCCTGATCGTCATCTCGGTGAAATCCGAGCTGTACTCGGGCGGTCCGGAAGCAAGGTCGTTCTGGATCTCGCCACGCTCGAAATCGGTAATCCACAGCTGGCCGAATGCGAGCTGCTGCATGCCGCGATCTCGCTGTCTCCAGCCTGCCCAGGAGTTGAAGTTGTTGGGCGTCGAATTCCGCTCCGTCAGTTGTTGCGCGAAAACGGTTTCGCTGCGAGGAAACCCCATCAGCTCGGCCGCCTCTTCCTGTTCGCCCCGAGCCCAAACGAGGCCTGCTACCAGCAATAACCCCAGGCCCAGGCTGATAATTCTCCGTGCCATGATCTACTCCTTTTGTGTTTCCGTAACCAGAACCATCCTTTCCAGCCTTCGATCGTACCGACTCACATGGCATCCTCCTTGACGGACGAACCGGCTCCATCTCCATTGGGATCTGTGTCTCACGCGCCACGAAGCGGCGCAAGCCGATCGACGAGAGCCCCTTCCTGGTAGGGCCGGAGCGTCCCCAGAGTATCATGGTTTCCTGCGTTCGTAAAGGAATTCATGCAACTGCAGCCACGAGCGGTTGACCGGTCTTCTCACCCCTGTGGTCGGCGGTGTCGCACCTGGTCGACTACTCATCATCAGTCTCTGTTGACACTCATCCGCGACGGACAATACGCTGACCGCTCTCGTCGCCTAGTCAGGAAAGGACGGAACCATGACACAACAAACTGCCGGAATGCTTATCGGTGGGGTGATCCCCGCCGTCTTGCTCGGGGGTTTCGCGATTCTGCAGAAGCTCAGCGTGAACCTTGGAAGCGTGCCCGCCTCGCTGCTGCTCTTCGTCGGGGTCGGCGTCACGCTCGTCGCGTTGACGCTCGCGGCGGTCAGCGGGCTCGGACAGGTAACGCTTCCGGCATCGCTCGCGGCGCTTGCGACTGGCATCGTCTGGGCCTCTTCCACCGCGCTCATCGCGGTCGCACAGGGACGCTTCGGCGCGCCGGTCGCACGGCTCGTGCCCCTGTTCAACATGAACACGCTCGTCGCCGTTCTGCTCGGATTCATCGTCTTTGCCGAGTGGCGCGGAGTTCACGTCCCAAGGCTCGTGGTGGGAGCGGTACTGATCGTGATCGGCGGGACACTGGTCGCTACGGCCTGAGGGCCGGCATCTGGATGAGTCCGGCCGGATAAAGCCGCATATATATGGTAGCATGTATGTATGAAAACCATCACGATGCACGTCGAAGAGGATGTCTACGCCTCGTTCCAGCGTCGGGCGAAGGACCGTGAGGCGAGCGCGAGCGAGCTTATCCGGGAGGCAATGTCGGAGTACGCCGAGCGCCACTTCTGCGTCGGCTCGAGCGTCCTGGACCACGCGCCGGCGAGCGTAGGAAAGGTGATCCGACCGCTCGAGCGGGACGACGACCTGTTGGAGGAGATGCTCGGGTGATCGGCATCGATACCTCGTTCCTGTTGGCATTCGAGGTGGAAGAGCATCCTTCGCACGATTCGGCACGACGCACGGCACGTGAGTACGCGGACGAAGGATTCGCGCTCGCTCCGCAGGTCGTGACCGAGCTCACGCGCGTCGTAACGGATCCGCGGCGATTCGAGCAGCCGCTTGCGATGCGGGACGCGCTCGCACGGGCGACCGCATGGTGGAACGGCAGCGAGGTGACGCAGGTCCAGGTTACCGCTGCGGCGATGGACCTCTTCCTGATCTGTATGCAGCTCTACGAACTTGGCCGCAAGCGGCTCCTGGACACGATGCTTGCCGCAACGTACAAGGCGAACGGGGTCAGCCTGGTGCTCTCTTCGAACTGGCGTGACTTTGCGCTCTTTCCGGCGGTGCATCCGGTGGAGATACCGACGCCATAGTCGACTGCATCTGTCGCGTCGCGGCTCTTCACATGGTACCGGACTTCGAACCGGACCCGGGTGATCGGCTCGAGTGAACCCTCGTTTCGGTAGACCAGAGAAAACTCGCGGGTTTCTCCCGATGGTGCCCAAGATTCCCTATACTTCCCTATACTGTAGCAGATGCTTCACCAGGGAGGGGACTCCCTGCGGGGACGCTGCCACATGCACCGCCTCCACCCGCTGTCCGTGGTCGAGCTCGGCGATTTCCGGCGCGCTCGAGCCGCTGCTGACGCGTGGCAAATCAGCGCGACCGGTACGAAGGACGTCATCACCGAGCACGGCATCCGGATCGCCCCGGCCGCCACGCTACGTGAGAAGCTCTGCGATCTCGCTCATCTGCTGACCGGTGAGAGGACCCTTCTCGAGAGCGCCCGCGTTCTCCGCGGCCTGCTTCACGGTGCGAATGCCGGGAATAGGAAAGGTCCTGCCGCTTCGCGCGAGCAGCCATCCAAGCGCTCCCTGGGCAAGGGTGCGACCGTTCGAAGTCAGGATCTCGCGAATCGAATCGAGGCGGTTCAGGAACTCCTGCGAGGGACGCCCGTTCTCGAAGTACCGCATCCATTCAGGAGCATTCGGTCCCCGCACATCGTTGTCCGGCAGCGTGCTCTCCCGCGTGTACTTGCCGGTGAGCAGGCCCATCGCAAGCGGCCCACGGTTGAGCCCGGCAAGGTCGAGCTCATCGCAGAGCGCAACCATCTCCGCATTGTCGCGGAGTGCGTTCAGCTGGAACTGTACCGCCGTACAGTGCTCGCCCTCTGCGAAGGCACGCGCACGCGCCGGGTCGTCCGTGCTCCACCCGTAGGAGCGGATCTTTCCCTCGTCCACGAGCGATTCGAGCGTCTCTATCACCTCGCCCGCCTCGTCAGCCGCGTAGCCGCCGTTGTGAAACTGGTAGAGGTCAATGTAATCGGTCTTCAGTCGCCTCAGCGACTGATCGCATGCCGTGCGAATGTCCTCGGGGCTTGCGCTTGCCCCGGTGACCTCCCTGGTCTCTTCATCGAACATGCTCCAGAACTTGGTGGCGATGATCACCTTCTCGCGCTTGCTGGAAAGCGCGTTGCCGAGCACCCGCTCGCTGTGTCCGGCGCCGTAGATGTTCGCCGTATCGAAAAGGGTGATTCCGTGCTCGACGGCGGCATTGATCGCAGTGTCGGACTCCCGGTCATCCACCTCTCCCCATCCCACGGGCGTCTCACCGCGGTAGAAGACCCCGCCAATCGCCCAGCACCCCATCCCAATCGCACTCGCCTCAATGCCCGAACGTCCCATTGTCCGCTTCATGCTGCAACTCCTTCCGCGGTTCATTGTAGGTGAGACCTCCTGCCCGGTAAAGACGGTGGACCTCCATCGCATCTCGAAAGTCCCCTGTCATGTGTAGCGCGCTCGTGAGAATCGGCTGCCGATTCAGTTTGATCTGCATAATAATATATGCGACCGTCGGGCCAGTGGAGTTCGAGTTCGATGCAGACAAGTCGTCCACCAATGCGGCGAAGCACGGGATCGGTTTCGAGGAGGCGACTGCCCTGTGGGACGACTCACGACTCGTCATCTTGCCTTCACGGTACCTCGCCGTTGGCGCCGTACACGGACGGCACTGGACCGCGATCTTCACGCAGAGATCCGGCCGAACGCGTCCGATAAGCGTTCGGCGAGCCCGCAAGGAGGAGGTACAGCTCTATGAGCCGCACCGATAGGCAGAATCTCGAGCAACGGTTCAACGCCGGCGAAGAGGTGCTCGACTACTTCGAGACCGACGTCGTACTCAATATTGAACGCCTCGCCGATCTCTCGTCGATCCTCAACCTGTCCGCTGTCGCACGCGAGTCGGACATCAAAGTCCAGACGCTCCAGGCGAAGATTCGCCGACGCACCCCGCTCACCGGCGAGGAGGCTGCCCGAATCGTAGCCGCGCTCAAACGGCATCATCTCGCGACGGTGGGGTGAGGCGTGCTGACGAGGTGATTCTGTTCCAGGTCGGCGTCCAGAACAACCAGCGCAGCCATCGTCTCCTCGCAGCTGGTAACGTACCACGACGGAGCCAACTTGCGGGGCCTGATATGGCTTGGGGGCGCCATCCTGCGCCGTGATGTGATGGTCGCCTCGTGTGCGCTCCTGGAAGCCGAGAGTCAGCCGTAGAGTCTTCAGGAATCCTTCACGAGCGTCGACACCGCGGGGTGATCAGCCAACGCATAAGACCTCGGCTCACTCATCGAAATCGACGCACGCTCCAGCCATGAGTATTTTGCGGGTAAGGAGGCGCAATGGCGCATGCAAATATTCCCGCTCAGGCGGGTAACGATAGACCGGTTTCCATCGTAGACACCGAATGGCTCGCCGCACGGATCGGCAGTGACACGATCCACATTGTCGATTCGCAGCCGGACGTGCACGACTACTTCACCGAACACATCCCCGGTGCCTACTATCTGAACGACAAGGCGTTGCGGGTTCCCAAGAACGGGCTCCCGGCGACTTACATCCCGGATGACGCGATGAGACAGGTTCTCGGGCGGGTGGGAGTTGACGGAACGAAAACCACGGTCGTCTATACGGCGGCGGGTATCTTCAGCGGATACGGCGACGGCCTCGAGCAGACGATGCTCGCTTACACCTTCGCGCGCTTCGGCCACCAGGATGTACGGATTCTCGACGGCGGGCTTCAGAAGTGGAAAGAGGAAGGGAAGCCGCTTTCTCAGGAGTACCCGCGCGGGGAGACCGTAGACTTTGCACTCGACGTGCGGAGCGACTACGTGATCGAGTTCGAGGAGCTCGTCGACATCAAGGACCGCGACGACGTGCTGCTGCTCGACAACCGCCCGGCAGGCATCTACAAGGGAAAGGGCCCGTGGCCCAAGCAGGGGCACATCCCCGGAGCGGTCAATCTGCCGTGGCGGGACCTGATGAGCCCCGAGAACTCGCGCCTGCTCAAGCCCGATGCGGAGCTGCTCGCGATCGCGGAGCGGGTCGGGGCCGCACCCGACAAGACGGTGATCTGTTCGTGCGGCACGGCGCGAGAAGCGACCGCGGCGTTCGTGTTCTTCAAGTGGTACCTCGGCTACCCGAAGGTGAGGGTCTACGAGGGATCGTTCACCGAGTGGGTCCACCGCAATCAGCCGACGGTCCGCGGGGCAAACCCCTAG
>SLST01000182.1 GCA_007130265.1 Spirochaetales bacterium | reverse complement strand
GATCGAAAAGAGCCAGCGCGAGTATTTCCTCAAGGAAGAATTGAAGGCGATCAAGAACGAGCTCGGGATGCCCACCGACAGCAAATCGAGCGAATACCAGCGCCTGCACGAGCAGATTGACGCGCTGGCGTTGACCGGTGAGGTGAAGGAGCAGGTTGAGAAGGAGCTCGAGAAGTTCAACCTGATGGACCCGAACTCGAGCGAGTTCCACGTCACGCGCAACTACCTTGATACGATCGTCAACCTTCCGTGGGGCGAGCCTCCAAAGCCGGACATCGACATCGCCAAGGCGCGCCGCGTCCTCGACGCCGACCACTACGGACTCGAGGACGTGAAGGAGCGGATCCTCGAGTTCATCGCGGTCCGCAAACTCAAGGACGACTTCAAGGGTTCGATCATCTGCCTCGTCGGGCCTCCCGGAGTGGGCAAGACGTCGGTCGGCCGCTCGATCGCCCGGGCGTTGGGGAAGGAGTTCTTCCGGTTCTCGGTTGGCGGCATGCGCGACGAGGCGGAGATCAAGGGACACCGGCGGACCTACGTGGGTGCGATGCCCGGCAAGATCATCCAGGGGCTGAAGATCGTCAAGCGTCGTGACCCGGTCTTCATGATCGACGAGATCGACAAGCTTGGAGTCAGTTTCCAGGGCGATCCGAGTTCGGCGCTGCTCGAGGTACTCGATCCCGAGCAGAACGTGAGCTTCCGCGACCACTATCTCGACCTTCCCTTCGACCTCTCGAACATCCTGTTCATCGCGACGGCGAACACGCTCGACTCGATCCCCGGGCCGTTGCTCGACCGCATGGAGGTCATCCGACTCGCCGGGTATATCGACGACGAGAAGGTGGCGATCGCGCGGAAATACCTCATCCCCAAGAGTCTCGAGCGCGCCGGTATACGCAAGAACGGAGTTTCCTACACGAAGCCGGCGCTGGTCTCGATCGCGAACGAGTACGCGCGCGAAGCCGGAATGCGCAACTACGAGAAGGCGCTCGACCGGATCCACCGCAAGCTCGCCCGCAAGATGGTCACCGAGGAGTTGGCCCCGCCGTTTCGCATCGACACGGCGGACCTCAAGGAGTACCTCGGCCAGCCGGTCTTCGTCGAAGACACCGTCACGAAGGTGAGCCAGCCGGGCACGACGATCGGCCTCGCCTGGACTCCCTTCGGCGGCGACGTGCTCGTGGTCGAGGCGGTCAGCAACCCGGGCAAGGGCGGATTCCGCATCACCGGCCAGATGGGTGAAGTCATGCAGGAGTCGGCCGGTATAGCCTACACGTTCGCGCGAAGCTTCACGGCTTCAAAGGGCGTGGGTGCGGACTGGTGGGAGGAGCGCCACATCCATCTTCACATACCCGCCGGAGCGATCAAGAAGGACGGTCCGAGCGCGGGGGTGACGATGGCGACCGCGCTGATCTCGCTCGCCTTGGGAAAGCGCATCAGGGCACGCCTCGGTATGACCGGCGAGCTCTCGCTGGTCGGCCAGGTGCTGCCGATAGGCGGCCTGAAGGAAAAGACGGTCGCCGCACGCCGCCATCGGCTGAAGCACATCATCATGCCGGCGAGGAACGAACGCGACCTTGACGAGATCCCGGAGAAGGTGCGCAAGGGCATCACCTTTCATCCGGTGGATCACATGGACGATGTCCTGGAGGTGGCGCTTGGTCTGCAGAGGTAGATGGCCGCTCGCCCTGGGCACAATCGTCGTGTTGATCACGGCTGCGGCGTGCTCCCCGGAGCGGGGCGCGGGCCACGGGGCGGATGCGGTGCCTGCCACGCAACCGGAACCGAAGCTCATTCATCCGGCTTTCAACTTCGTGGAGGAGGATTTCGCGGCGCTGCTCGACGGAATGCCGCAGCAAATCGCCGCGGCGATCGGTGAGGACCCGCACGGTTTCCTCGCGCGCGTTCTCGACGTCCTCGACGAATCGAGCGACCTCACCGTCCTTGTGGACAAGGAGCACCCGCTCGCCGAGGAGTACCGTCCCACCGATCTGGTAGACCTCGATACGTTGTCCGATGAGCTGGTACTCAGCCGCCCGGGCCACCGGCTTCGGCGCGAGGCCACTGAGGCCCTGCTCGAGATGAGCGCCTCCGCCGCGAGCGAGGGGATCACGCTCATGGTCAGTTCCGCCTACCGGTCGTACGAGTATCAGCAGACCGTCTACGCTCGATGGGTCGATGAGCTCGGCGCCGCCACGGCGGACCGAGTCTCTGCGCAGCCCGGGATGAGCCAGCATCAGCTCGGAACCGCCGTCGACTTTGGCTGCATCTGCCGCGCCTTTGCCGACCAGCCGGCAGGCCGCTGGATGCTCGCGAACTCACATCGCTACGGGTACTCGCTCTCGTACCCGGAGGGACACGAAGAGGTCACCGGGTATCTCTACGAGCCGTGGCACTTCCGCTATATCGGACGGGCCGCCGCGGCACTCGAGCAGGAGTACTTTGACGGGCTCCAGCACTACCTGCTCACCTTTCTCCACACCCACCGTGGCCTCCTCGAGGCCTCACGCCCGTAGGCGGTCACATGGAACTGCTCGCACCGGCCGGTGACCTGGAG
Source organism: Spirochaetales bacterium (assembly GCA_007130265.1). Taxonomy (GTDB): domain Bacteria; phylum Spirochaetota; class Spirochaetia; order DSM-27196; family SLST01; genus SLST01. The sequence goes on along the minus strand of SLST01000182.1, from coordinate 4,098 downwards.
AAACTCGAGACCGCCTACGCCTATGGAGCCGACGCTGCCTACATAGGGGTTGCGGGCTTCTCCCTGCGCAGCCGAGCGAACGACGTCGACCCGGGTACCGTGGGCACCGAGCTGCGCCGGATCAAGGGGGACCGGCGACTCTACGGCGCGCTCAATATCTATTTCCACAACCGCGACGTGAAGGCCCTCGAATCGAGCATTTCGCAGATCGCCTCACTCCCGCTCGATGCCCTGATCGTCAGCGACCTCGGCATCGTGCCGATCCTCCAATCTCGCCTGCCGCAGATGGAGCTGCACCTCTCGACGCAGGCAAACTGTCTCAATACCGCGGCCGCTCGTGTCTACCGCGACCTGGGCTTCAAACGGATCATACCGGCACGTGAGATGTCGCTCGACGATCTATGCGACCTGAAGGCGACGCTGCCCGACCTCGAGATCGAAGTCTTCGTGCACGGGGCGATGTGTCTCGCGTACTCCGGACGATGTCTGCTCAGCGCCTGGCAGGCCGGTCGAAGCGGGAACAAGGGCGACTGCGCCCACAGCTGTCGATGGAACTACCGGTACGCGATCGAGGAAGCGAAGCGCCCGGGAGAGTACTATCCGGTCGAAGAGTACCGGGACGATGAGTCCGGAGGGTACTCGACGATTCTTTCGCCGCGTGATCTGTGCATGATCGACCACCTTGACAGGCTCGCCGACGCCGGCGTAGATGCGGTGAAGATCGAAGGTCGGATGAAGTCGGTCTACTACACGGCAGTCGTGACGCGCGCGTACCGGAAGGAGATCGACCGGATATCCAGGGGAGATCCCCGGGCATCAACGGCCGCGTACCGGGACGAGCTCATAAACGTGAGCCATCGTGAGTATTCGACCGGGTTCTACTTCGGCGATGATGCAGCCATCCGTCCCGCGGGCGAGGGCTACCGTCAGGCGTACGTGTTCATCGGTCGAATCGGTCAGCCGGTAGCGCCGGGACGCTATGAAGTGGACGTGAAGAACGGGTTCGCGGCAACCGACGGAGTCGAGTACATCGGACCGGATCTTGCCCGCGCAGAAGACCGGTCGTTCCGGCTCTTCAGCCCTGCCGGCGACCCGGTGGACAGGCTTTCGCATCAGACCGGCGGCGCGATCGAGCCCGGGATCCCGGTGTCCCCCGGGTATCTCATTCGCAGGGTATCAGCCCGCGCACGCAGCTGACCGTACTGCTCACGAAGCGGCGCGCAAACCGCGTGGAAGTAGCGGTCCACGGCTCCATCGGCCGCGACGCCCGCGTAGGTCCGTCGGAACTCCTCGACCATGGAGTCGGTGCCTCGCAGATGCGCGTCGAGACGTCCGCACGAAGACACGCATCGTGCGGCGAACACCGAGTCGAGCGCAGCGCACACGAGGTCCTCGTGGAGCTCCCGGACGTACACCCAGGCATTCAGCCGCCACAACCGGAGACGCTCGTGCAGATCGGCGAAAGACACACCAAGACTCGCTGGATGTCCGGAGCGCCACAGGCGCTCTTCGACGCCGCTGAGGCGCGCCTCGCGTTCATCATCGGGATTGGCCCGGCACTCACCAAAATGGCAGGTCAGTCCCGCTTCGCGGGCAACGTGCTCCAGGACCCCACGTTCGGGTTCGCCGAGGCAGAGATCGAGGTCACGCATCGTCGGCATAAGCGAGCAAAGGTCATCTACCAGGTCGGAGGCGAGCTTTTCGAGCGCGGGCCGCCACTCAGCCGTCCCGTCGTTGGTCGCGTGTCTCAGGTGCCGGTAGCCCTGGCAGCTCGAATAGCCCTCCGGGAGCAGCGTTCGAACCACTGCGGAGAGCCGAGTGCCAGCGCATGCTGCCCGCGCATCGACGGCGGCGACCAGCGTTTCCGGGAGAGCCGAACGCGAGCGCACATTCGGATCGACGCGCCACGGAAAGCGTCCACCCCAGTCGACCACGATGCGACTCGAGTCGAGCTCGACCGACGCTTCGACGATCCGCAGGAGCCGCTCCGGAGCCGGCTCGAGTCCCCTCAGATCGATCAGCACCGCCTCGTCGCAGACCTCTCTACCCATCGCCGCCATCCTACCGCGCGCCGCCGCCGGTGTCACGCACGAGAAGCGCTGCCCACCGATCCCGCGCACGGATCCGGCGGGCCCTTGTGCGGCGAGCCTCCCGACGCTATGCTGGCGGTCATGATGGCCGGACACGAAGCGTCACTCGCGCAACTCGGCGTTCGCACGCCGCGGATCCTTCTGCCCCGCTCAGGAACCGATCTGACGAGGTGGGCCGTAATCGCCTGCGATCAGCACACCTCCGAACCGGATTACTGGAACGAAGTCGAGCGAATCGTCGCGAATCATCCCTCGACGCTGCGCCTCATATACCCTGAGGTCTACCTCGACGATTCGGATCCCGCGCGACGAATCGCGGCAATCCACGAGACCATGCGTACCTACCTGGACAACGGCATCCTCGAGGATGTCGGCGAGTCGATGATCCTGACCAGACGATCGACTCCCTACGCCCACGATCGTCGCGGCTTGATGCTCGCCCTCGACCTCGAGCAGTACGACTACCGTCCGGGCGCAACGAGCCTCATACGGGCCACCGAGCAGACGATCGCGGAGCGGCTTCCGCCACGCGTACGGATTCGTGAAGGGGCTCCTCTGGAGCTACCGCACGTTCTGGTTCTGATCAATGATCCCCAAGACGAACTGTTCGGTAAGCTGAGCGGCAGATCGCTCCCGGCGCTCTACCTCGCCGACCTCATGCTCGGCGGCGGCCACGTAGGCGGCTTTCGCCTCGATGCGCAGGCGGTCGAACACGTCGCGCGGACCCTCGAGCGATTGCTCGACCGTTCGGATCCGGCGTCGCGATTCCTCTTCGCCGTCGGCGACGGTAACCACTCGCTGGCGACCGCGAAGGAAGTCTGGGAGAAGCTCAAGCCCGAGGTTGAGCCTGATCATCCCGCCCGTTACGCGCTCGTGGAAGTCGTAAACCTCTACGACCCGGGCCTGCGGTTCGAGCCGATTCATCGTCTCGTGCGAAGCGCCGACCCCTCAGGGGCCATTCGAGCCTTTACCGCCGCAGTTGGCGGGACGCCCGAGGAGCTCCCGCCGGCGGAGATACCCACGCAGCTCGCGGCACGGCTTGCGGCGCAGCGAGGCGCCGGGACGGCTGTTGGGTACGTGAGTTGCGAATCTTGCGGCATCATCACGATCTCCGGCGACTCGGCGTTGCCGGTCGCGATCGTCCAGTCGTACCTCGACAGCCGGCACGACCTCGAGGTCGACTACATTCACGGGTGGGATGCCTGCAAGAAACTCGGGGCGAGAGAGGGGGCGTTGGCAATCGTGCTGCCCGAGTTCGACGCGCGGCTTCTCTATCCTACGGTGACGAGCCGCGGAGTGTTGCCCCGCAAAGCCTTTTCACTCGGCGAAGCATCGGAGAAACGGTACTACCTCGAGGCGCGGCGGATCCTGTGACCTGTTCGGAGCGACCTCTTCGAGACGATGATCTGCACGCAGACGGCGATCACGAAGGACACGATCGTCGCAACCCGCAGAGGCCCGCGACGATCGGGCCGGCGCGCCGGTGACCGCACGATCGTCCCCGAACTGATGGAGCGGTTCGGCCGGTACGACTCGGCGATCCGAATGACCTCCTCTCCGGGTTCGTAGTACTGGAGCCGGCGAGCCTCAACGGCAACCGCGTCCGCGCTGCGGCGATACTGATCGGCGCGAGCAACCAGCTCGTTCTGAAGCCGCCTGAGATCACGAACGTTGGATTCGAGGCGCTCGACATGAGCCTCGAGTTTCCGGTATGAAGTCGGACCGTATGGTGAAGCAATCAGCGCACCAATGAGGTAGACTATAGAAGAGATGAGCAGGGCGACGCCGAGCTGAGGGAGTTTCATCTCTCTTCATGAACGGTCGAAGGCTCGAGTCTCTTGAGGAATTATTGACACCACCGGTTGGGGACGATACTCTCTAGGTAAAGTGTCAAAGCCTGCCTTTGGACTGCCGATAAGCTAGTGCGTGGACGTCTCAACCCAGGAGAAGGGAATGGCAGCAAGCGAGGATCAGAACCGACTCAATAGCGACCGCGCCCAGGACAGCG
>SLST01000129.1 GCA_007130265.1 Spirochaetales bacterium | reverse complement strand
TCGCCGCTGCAAAAGGCCGCTTCTCCTACTAGAGATGCAAGAGGCGTGCCACCATGCGCTATCATCGCGCTTACAACGCCTTTCGACACAACGAGTTGAAAGGCAGAGTTTTCTGTGGCACGCTTCCATCATCACGATGAGTACATTTGACACATACGTGCCGTATCAGACTCAAATCGTATCAGGATGAACCACACCCCATGCCGGACCGGTAGGAGCGTGGAAGGCGAGACTATCACAAACATCGGCATGTGACAAGCGATCTCGAGACAAAAGGAGACATTTTCTCCGGAGTCGGCCCCTTTTTCTCGAAATTCAGCGCGAAGTACCGTCTTGCCGGCTCAAGACCACGGCCTTTTTTCCACTTCCTCTGCCGGACGGCCCTGCCGGACCGCCCTACGGTAGTCAGGTTGACCACTCGGGCCGTGCCTGCCTATCCTTAGAGGGAAGGAGATGAGCTATGGAGTACCGACCGTTCGGGCGAACCGGCATGCGTGTGAGTCCCCTCTGCATGGGTTGCATGTACTTCGGCGCGAAAACGCCGGAGGATGAAGCGTTCAAGCTTTTTGACGCGTGCATCAACGCCGGGATCAATTTCTTCGACACAGCGAATGTCTATGGACGCGGATTGAGTGAAACCGTTCTGGGGAAGATTCTGTCCAGCCGCGGTGGGCGCGATCGTCTGGTGGTTGCGACGAAGGTGCACGGCCGGATGGCCGATGAAGACCCCAACGCTGCCGGGAACAGCCGGCGGCACATCATCAGCCAGTGCGACCAGAGCCTGCAGCGCCTTGGCATCGACTACATCGACATCTACCAGATCCACCGTCCCGAGTCGCAGGTTCCCATAGACGAGACCCTGCGAGCGCTCGACGATCTGGTCCGAAGCGGAAAAGTGCGGTACATCGGCACCAGCACCTACTCCGCGTGGCAGAGCGTGGAGGCGTTGTGGACGGCCAGGGAACTCGGACTGAACCGCTTCGTCTCAGAGCAACCGCCCTATAGCCTAGCGGATCGCCGTATCGAGCGTGAGTTGCTGCCCATGGCGCGCACCTACGGCTACGGGATCATCCCGTGGAGTCCTCTCGCCGGCGGCCTGTTGACGGGCAAGTACGGACGCGGCAAACAAGCTCCTGAAGACGCCCGCTACGCCGACACTTCGCCGGGCCACCTCTCCAGACGAGTGACCGAACACCTCTATGACGCACTCGATGGTCTGACACAGCTCTGTGCGGACAAGGGCGTGTCCATGAGCCAGTTCGCGCTCGCCTGGGTCATGCATCAGCCGGGAGTGACGAGTCCCATCATCGGGTCGAGGACGATGGAGCAGCTGGAGGACAACCTGAAGGCGCTCGAAGTCGAGATCACGGATGACGATTGCGCTCGCGTCGACGAGATCATCCCTCCAGGATCGGCGGTCAGCCCGTTCTACGAAGCCGACTGGGGTCCGCATCCGCACCGCGTGCTATAGTGAGGCGATGTCACACGACACTCTGCCGACACCCGGCGTCACCATGAACCAGGTCCACTGGCACGCGACGGACCTTCTCGATGTTCCGCCGGTGCTGCTCGTCACCGAGTATGAACCCGTTCGCATTCGACAGATGATCGCGACGTATATCGACGGTCGCCACGTCAATGACGCCCTCTATCGTGCGGTGCTCGCTATCCGTCGCGATCACGGTCTCGAACCGCACGCATACGTCGTCGCCTTTCCGCGGGAGGGCTTCGAGGTACCCATAGACGTTCGACCGATCACCGACGAGCCGTCACGGCTGGCCGGATTCGTGAAAGAACCCCGGGGGCAGCGTGAAGTCGTCTTTGATTATGCCGAGCTCGAGGGTTCGCTCGCCGATGAGCTGCGGACGCTCTCTCGTGAGGAGGCCGTATCGGTGATGAGGCATCTGAGTTCGGACGGGCAGGTGTTCAAGCTCTCCGACCGATGCGCCCACGACGAGCGGTTCGCCCACACCTTCATCAACGGCGTCTATCGCCACAACTACCATTACGTTTCGTCGCTGCTCCCTGAGGTCGAGCGCTGAGGGACTCGTCATCGGACGGTCGATGTGGTATCCTTGACCTGAGATCGGCGGGCCCGGTCTTCCGCTGTCCCATGGTGTAATGGTAGCACTACGGAATTTGGCTCCGTCTGTGGGGGTTCGAATCCTCCTGGGACAGCCTCACCCTGAGGTCATCATGAAAGTCGTTGCCACGGCGGACGTTCACCTGGGCATGAAGTTCTCCGGATACGATGCCATCCAGTCGGAGCTTGCCGAGGAGCGGTTCCGTTCGCTCGAGCGCGTAGTGGATGCCGGCAATGCGGGGGAGGCCGACCTGCTCATCATAGCCGGCGATCTCTTCCATCGCGTGGGCGTCTCGGTCGGGACGGTCGAGCGCGCGGCCGCGATTCTCGATCATTTCGCCGGTGCCGCGATCGCAGTGCTTCCGGGGAACCACGACTACCTTGCCCCGGCCGGCGACCGGCTGTGGGAGCACTTTCGGTCCGCCGCCGGTGACCGTACGCTACTGCTCGACCGAGCCGGGCCCGTGGACCTTTCGCACTACGATCTGGCGGTGACCGTTCTCGCCGCACCGTGCGATGGACGGCACGGCGCTTCGCATCGTCTCGGCTGGGCGGCTGATTTTCGCCGCCCGCTGGACCATCTGGTCATCGGGGTAGCTCACGGGAGCATTGAAGGTCTGACGCTCGACGCTGAGGGCCATTACTTTCCCATGGACCGACGTCTGCTCGCATCGCTTCCGGCCGATCTCTGGTTCGTCGGCCACACCCATCGAAGCCACGACGAGCGCGACGCTCGGTTGGTGGTTCCCGGGACGCCGGAACCTGACGGCTTTGACTGTCCGGTCGCCGGCGGCGCGGTGCTCGTGCACCTTGCCGCGGATCGCCGCGATTCGGGGCCTTTTGCGGCGTACGAGGTCGAAACCGTACCGACCGGACGCTTCCGCTTCCTCGACGCCTCCGTCGAGCTGCACGATGCGCACGGCGAATCAACCGCCGACGATCTGCGCGACGCCGTCCTCGCGACGCTGCCCGTCGGTGAGGTGCTCGTTCGCGTCTCGGTTGCCGGCACGCTGGCGGACAAAGCCTTCGAGCGGTGGAACGCGGCCTATCGTGCTCTCTCAGACGACGCGCGCATCGTCCGAATAGCCGACGACGAGCTCGTGCGGGTACTGACCCAGGATGATGTAGATCGACGTTTTGCCGCCGGTTCCTTCGCGCACCGCTTGCTTTCTCGTCTCCTGGAGAGTGATGACCGCGATGCGCTCGCCGAGGCGCTCTCAATGATCGACGAGGTTGGCGCGTGACGCTTGCCGGGGCCCGAGTCGCGGTCTTCGCGGCGCTTCGCGATCTGCGGGTCGACTTCGTCCCCCACCTCAACCTTATCGTCGGCGAGAATGAGGCCGGCAAGTCGACTCTGTACGCGGCGGTCCGTCACGCGCTGCTCACTCCCGCTCAGCTGACCCCCGGCCGCTTTGAGCGAGAGCTCGGCCGGTATCTGCCCCGCCCGGATGGAAACGAGCTCGAAGTCGAGCTTCTGCTGTCAGACATCCTGTCAGACGATCGTGTCTCCTCCGGCGTCGCCGTGCTCACGAAGCGGTGGGGCGCTGATCCCCGGTCGACCCTCACGATGCCGGACGGCACGAAGGTGAGCGGCGGTGAGGTGCAGGGGCGAGTCGAGGCGATGCTGCCGGTCCGCGCAGGAACGTGGGCAACGCTCTTTCTCATCGGACAGGCGGAGCTCGACGCGACGCATGCGCAGCTCGCCGCGGCGCAGGAGAGCCGCGACGAGGTCGTGGGCGCTCTCAGGCGCGCCCGGGAAGAAACCGGAGGCGTCCTGGTGGAGTCGTTTGAGCGCGAGCTCGATGCGCGGTCGAACCGTCTCTTCGGCCGCTGGGATCGCGAACGTGACCGCCCTGAAGGCGGACGCGGGATCGATCGTCCCTGGAGCAAGGGCGTGGGAGAGCTCCTGCAGGCCTGGTACGAGCGGGAGCGCGCTCGCCGCGAGCTCGAGGAGACCCGGCGCGCTGAAGAGGCGCTCGAAGCGGCCGGTCTTGCGCTCGAGGCGGCGGAGGAGCGGTTGCGTACGACCGAGGCGTTCGTCGAGCAGCACCGCGAGGCGTACGAGTCGCTCCTGCGCTCTGAATCACTGAAGCGCGAGATCGACGTGCAGTCGCGGGCGCTGAAGGAGCTACGCGCTGCGATGCGCCGATGGCCGGTCCTGCGCGAAGAGGTGCGTCGGGTTGACGAGCGACTCGCGCAAGCCGCACGGGATGTAGACGCAGGGAAGGCCGGGCTCGCTCGTGCCGGCAGACGCCGGGCCCGCGCGGCGCGCCTCGATCGGTACGAGAAGGCCCGACGTATTCGGAAAGAGATCGACGATATCGCCGAACGGCTGCGGCCGTTGGCCCGGTTGGACGAGGATCGACTCGCCGAGCTACGCGCGGCCGAGCAGCGTTGCGTCGATCTACTTGCGCGTCTATCTGCCGGTGCGATTCGCCTTGGACTCGCCTTCGGGCAGCCGACGACGGTCGAGATCATCCGCGATGATGGGCCGGCCACCTCCGTCGAGCTCGAGGCCGACGAGGATCTGCGGGCGGAGGCCCATCGACGGATCAAGATCCGAGCTGGAACCGTCCGCCTCGAGGCGGAAGCCGGTGACGAGCCGTACGAGGATCTGCGCTCGCGCCTCGAGCGGGCGCAGCACGATCGCGAGTCGATCGCGAAGGAGCTCGGCGTCGCCTCGGCCGAAGACGCTGCCGCGAGAAGGAGCGAACGGGCGTCCCTCGAGCGGGAGCTCGGCGCGGCCGAGCGACGCCTCGTTGAGATTCTCGAGGATGAGCCGTACGAGGCACTGCGTGAGGAGTTCGCCGCCGAGCGAGACGCCTCGAGCGACGTGCCCGCAGACGACGACCTTGACGAGGCCGGTTGGGGGAGGGTGGTCGCCGACGCGAGGGAACAGTTCGGCGCGGCTCAGGCCGAAAAGCGCAGCCTCGCACAGGAGGAGGCGCAGCTTGCTGAGCGTCACGGATCGCTGGACGCGCTGGAGGACCGACTCGTCGAAGTGCGAAGCAGCCTCTCCGCGCTCGAGCGTGAGCGAGACCGCGCAACCGCGATCCCGTCCGGATTCGAGACAACCGAGCGATTCCTCGAGGTCTACTCCGAGCGGCAGGCTGCCGTTCCTTCGCTTCGCGACGAACACCATGCGGCACGGATCGCGCATACAGAACTGCTCGCGCGCCTGCCTGAGCGAACTGCCGAGGAGGTTGCCGCGGCGCTCGAAGAGGCCGAGCACGAGTACGAGCGGGTGCGCCGGCGTGCCGAGGCCGTCGCGCGGCTCGAGGTCGCCGTTCGCGCCGAGCGTGCCGCGCAACGCACTGATCCATTCGAGCCGTTCGCGCGTCTCGTGGGCCACTATCTCGCGCTCGCGTCAGATCGCCGGTACTCGATCATCCGATCCGGTGATCCACCGGAGGACCCGTTGATGCCTGCGCGGTTCGTGAGAAGCGGCGGACCACAGCTCGCCTACGAGTTGCTTTCGCAGGGTACGCGCGACATCGTTGCGCTCGCACTGCGTCTGGCTCTCGCGGAGACCGCGTTGGGCGGCGCGGACGTGCCGCTGCTGCTCGACGATCCGCTCGTAGACATGGATCCTCGCCGTCGCCGGGCGGCGGCGAAGGCGATCGCCGCGTACGCGCGGTCGCGCCAGGTACTGCTGTTCACCTGTCACCCCGAACATGCGGCGCTGTTCACCGACGCGCACCGGGTGGAACTTGGGTCGCCACAGACTCGCCCGACAGATTGAGTGCATGCGCGAGCTCACGGAGTGCTGCGTCGAGGCGGGCGGTGAGTTTGACCGTCGCGACGGGGTCCGCTCGGGTTGGCCCGTCGGTTATCACGACTACCGGTTTTCCGGACTTCACCGCCGCGGCCACGAACCGGTACCCGGAGTAGACCGTGAGGCTCGATCCGAGGACGAGCAGGAGGCGGGCAGCTTCGAGCATGGCGAACGCTGCTCGCACTCGCGGTTGTGGGACGCTCTCGCCGAAGAACACAATGTCCGGCTTGAGGGTGCCGCCGCAATGCAGGCAGGCCGGTACTCGAAACGTGCTGGTTACCTCCTCGTCGAGATCCACGTCGCCATCCGGCGCCACGGTTCCCGCGTTGCCGAGCCACCCGGGGTTCTGCACCATAATTCGCTCCTGCAGCCCCGCCCGACTCTCGGGTCGATCGCACTCGAGACAGAGTACCGATCGCAGGGCACCATGAAGCTCCACGGCGCGTCGGCTGCCTGCTGCGGAGTGCAGCCCGTCGACGTTCTGCGTGATCAGACCTGTCGAGCGTCCGGCGCGTTCGAGCTCCGCGACCACGTAATGGCCCCGGTTGGGCCGTCGCTGCTCCATCCAGGCCCAGCCGACGGCGCTTCGAGCCCAGTAGCGGCGCCTCGAGACGGCTGAAGAGATGAACTCGCGGTAGGTGATCGGACGGGCCGGCCGGCCCCTCCGTTCGGGTCCGCGGTAATCGGGTATGCCACTGTCCGTACTGATGCCCGCGCCGGTGAGGATGCACGCAGGGCCGCAACGGAGAAGCTCAATGACACGGTCGTTGACATGCTCGCGGGGCACGGTACCGAGGGTACTCG
>SLST01000461.1 GCA_007130265.1 Spirochaetales bacterium | reverse complement strand
GGAACGCTCGCAGGGCTCGCCCTGCCGACACTGCCCGGGCTCGTTGGAACGCTGCTCGTGCTGATCGTGGCGAGTGCTACCGGCGCCCTTCTCGGCGCCCTTTCCGGCCTGTTCCGTCGACTCTGGAACGCACCCGAGCTGATCACCTCGTACCTGCTGTCCGCCGCTCTGATTCCAGCGGCCGAGTACCTGATCGTCGGCCCGGCAAACGACCCGACCCGGAATCTCCTGGCCACAGCGCGGTTGGCCCGTGAGTACTGGCTTCCGCGTTTCTTTCCGCCGTCCGAGCTCAATCTCTCATTCGCCATCGCGCTCGTCCTTGCCGGGATGGTCTACCTGATGCTGTTCTACACGGTCCGCGGGTACGAGCTGCGCATCTTCGGGCTGAACGAGGAGTTCGCGACGTACGCCGGCATCCACCCGACTACCTATACACTCGGCGCGATGGGTGTGTCCGGAGGGCTGCACGGGCTGACCGGCGGTCTGATGGTCGCGGGAACCTACCACGCGGCGATCAGCGGGTTCAGCGGCGGTATCGGATGGAACGCCATCGCCGTGGCGCTTGTCGGTCGACTGCACCCACTCGGCGCGGTCGTCTCTGCGCTCCTGTTCGCCTATCTCGACGCCGGAACCAAGGCATCGATGCTCCATACTGAGTTCACCTTCGAGCTCGGGACCGTCATACAGGCCGTCATTCTGCTGCTCGTCACCGCATCGTTCGTCGTGTCACGGAGGTCGTCGTGATCGCCAACTCCCTCGAGCTCATGGTGCCCATTCTCATCGCCGCGCTCGGCGGGCTGCTCACCGAGCGCGCCGGCGTTCTCAACATCGGTCTCGAGGGTCTGATCCTCGTTGGAGCCTTTGCGGCGATCGCAGGCGCGAATCTCAGCGGATCACTGCTGGTCGGGGCCGTGTTCGGGTCTCTCGCCGGACTGGCTCTGTCAGCGCTCTACAGCGTTGCCTGCATTGAGTTGCGGTCCAACATCTTCGTCGCCGGACTCGCGACCAATCTGCTCGCGGCCGGCATCGTTCCCACGGCGTCAGCGCTCCTGTACGGAACGCGCGGTGTCCTCCGCCTCGCGGTTCCGGTGTATCCCCTGCGGATTGCCGGCGTATCTGTGATGGTTCCGGTCGCGGTGGTTCTCGCGTTCATGCTCCACGTGTTTCTGTTCGAGACACCGTTCGGTATCCGTCTTCGCGCAGCCGGTGGGAACCCACAGGCGCTCGTGGCGCGCGCGCTCCGTCCGGACAGGTACCGTCGCTTCGCAATGCTCTGCTCCGGTCTCCTTGCCGGTGGCGCCGGAGCCGCAGTTGCGCTGCGACTCGGCGTCTACCTTCCAAATATCAGCGCCGGCCGGGGATGGATCGCCCTGGTGGTGATCTTCCTCGGTATGCGCCGGCCACTCGGCATTCTCGCCGGAGCTTTCGTCTTCGCGCTCTTCGAGTCGTTCGCTGGGGCGGCTCAGGGATTCACCGAGGTGCCGGGCACGCTGTTGCTCGGTCTCCCCTACCTCATCACGCTTGCAGCGATGGTGCTCCACTCAGCCCTCGGCAGGCGCGCCGGGATAGAGCGGTAGCGGCTGCCCCGCGAGCGCTTCGACGGCGTCTCGGATTCGCTCGCGGCTGCGCGCGACGTCGGCGCGTCTGTCCGCGAGGCGAGCGAGGACCCAGTCCAGCCCGAGATTCCCGGGCGCTCCGGTTGAGCTGCGCCGTGCGATCGCCGCGGCCGCGTCCCGTTCGCCGGCGTCGCGAGCCGCGAGACCGGAGGCGACCGCACGGTAGGCGTCGCGGAAGCTCTCTCCCGCGACAACGCGATCGATCGCGTCATCGGTCGCGTACACCTCAGACGTGAGCGACGCCGCGAGGCGATCGACGTTGACTTCGAGTTCGCGCACCGTGAGCGAGGCAACGTGCAGAAGATCGAGCGCAAGATCGATCCCTCGTATGAGCGGTTCCTTCGTCTCCTGAACGTCCCGGTTGTACGCAGACGGCAGGTTCCGCACGACATTCCGTATGAGATCGGCATACGAGGAGAGGGTCGATGACTTCCCCCGCATCAACTCGAGTCCGTCCGGATTACGTTTCTGCGGCATGATACTCGACCCGGAGCAGAGGGCCGGTGGAAGCGAGAAGTAGGCGAACTCGGGCATCGTGAAGACAATGAGATCGGTAGCGAACCGGCTGAGTATGATACCGACCTGGTCGAGCGAATCGAGCACCGCCAACTCCACACGCCCCCGAGAGCTCACGACATCGAGTACGTTGTGCTGCACCTCCGAGAAGCCGAGCTCCCGGGCGACGAGCTCACGATCGAGCGGCAGCGGCACCCCGTAGCTCGCCGCGGCGCCGAGCGGCGAACGGTCTACGAGTCGATAGGCAACCGCGAGCAGCGCGTCGGCGTCGAGTAGACCCTCGGCATAACTTGCCGCCCAGAGCCCGACCGTAGACGGCATCGCCGGTTGCAGGTGCGTGCGACCCGGCATAGGCGTCGTCTGATGGGCCCCGGCAACCGTGCAGAGCGCCTCGACGGTGCCGGCGAGCGCGTCTCGAACGGCGAGTACGCCTTCCCGGGCAAAGAGGCGCGTAGAGGCGAGTACCTGGTCGTTCCGCGACCGGCCGGTATGGATCCGTTTGCCCGCGTCGCCGACCTGGGAGACGAGTCGCTCTTCGATGTAGGTGTGGCTGTCCTCCTGGGCGCGCGCGATGGACAGGCCCGTCGAAACCGCTTCGCGGGCGATCGCGCGGAGCTCCGTCTCGAGCTCGGCGAGGTCGGTGCTCGACAGCAGGCCGATTGCGCAGAGCATTCGAGCGTGTCCGATGCTCGCGATCGCGTCCGAGGCAATGAGCCGACGATCGAGCAGGTAGTCGTTGCCGACGGTGAAACGCTCGATCAGCGCGTCGAGCGAATAGCCCTTCTCCCAGAGTTTCGCCATGGTGCACCGAGAGTAGCGGATCGCGAGGCCGTCGGCAAGACGTCGGGACGATTCACTCTGCGCTACGGCGTCGCACCAGGGGATACAACCTTGAAGACGAGATCCTCCCCTGAGACGCCTACCTTGATCGTATCGCCGTCCTTGAACTTCCCCGAAAGCATCTCCCGCGCGAGCGGATTCTGCAGTTTGCTCTGGATCGCGCGCTTCAGCGGCCGTGCGCCGAAGGCAGGGTCGAATCCCGCATCTGCGATCAGCTGCTTCGCCTTCTGCGGCACTTCGAGGGTCAGCTTCCGGTCGTCGAGCCGACGCTGTACCTTGCGCAGTTCGAGGTCGACAATCTTGAGAATCTGCGACTTGTCGAGGCGGTGGAATGTGATGACCTCGTCGAGCCGATTGAGGAACTCCGGTTTGAACATTGCCCGCAGGATCGCGCGTATCTCGTCGGCGATCGTGTCGATGTCCTCGGTCTGCAGGATCAAATCGCTTCCGATATTGCTCGTCATGATGACGATCGTATTGCGAAAATCGACGAGTCTTCCCTGCCCGTCGGTCAGCCTGCCCTCGTCGAGCAGCTGGAGCAGCACGTTGAATACGTCGGGATGAGCCTTTTCGATCTCGTCGAAGAGAATGACCGAATAGGGCCGCCGCCTGACAACCTCCGTGAGTTGGCCTCCCTGATCGTAGCCGACGTATCCCGGCGGCGCCCCGATGAGTCGGCTCACCGAATGCTTCTCCATGTACTCGCTCATGTCGATTCTCGTGAGCGCCCGCTCGTCGCTGAAGAGGAACTCCGCGAGGGTCTTGGCGAGCTCGGTCTTGCCCACGCCGGTCGGCCCGATGAACATGAACGTGCCACTCGGACGATTCACGTCCGAAAGCCCGCTCTTGTTCCGGCGTATCGAGTCACTCACCGCGCGGATGGCGTTCTCCTGTCCTACGACGCGTTCACCAAGGATACTCTCGAGTTTCAGCAGCTTCTCGAGCTCGCTGGTCATCATCTTGCTGACGGGAATGCCGGTCCACGTGCTGACAACGTGCGCGATGTCCTCCTCGCTGACCTCTTCCCGCAGGAGCCGGCTCTTGCCCTGGAGGTCCGAGAGCTCGTTGTCGAAAGAAGCGAGCTCCTTCTCGAGCGTCGGTATCTCACCGTGCTTGATCTCCGCCGCCCGTGCAAGGTTGCCGGACCGTTCGTTCTGCACCTCTTCGATCGTCAGCTGCTCGAGTCGCTGTTTGAGGTCGCGAATCCTGTCGATGACCTGCTTCTCGTTCTGCCACTGGAGCCGCATCGTGTCACGCTTGCCCTTGAGCGACGAGAGCTCCGCGTCGAGTTTGGCGAGCCGTTCCTGACTGGCCGGGTCGGTCTCCTTCGACAGCGCCTGGCGCTCAATGTCGAGCTGGAGAATACGTCGTTGCAGCTGATCGAGCTCGGTAGGCTGGCTCTCTATCTCCATCTTCAGGCGGCTCGCCGCCTCGTCCACGAGATCGATCGCCTTGTCCGGCAGAAAACGGCTCGTGATATAGCGGTCGCTCAGCGTCGCCGCTGCGATGAGCGCCTCGTCGCGGATGC
This sequence comes from Spirochaetales bacterium, assembly GCA_007130265.1. Classification (GTDB taxonomy): domain Bacteria; phylum Spirochaetota; class Spirochaetia; order DSM-27196; family SLST01; genus SLST01. Next base: position 2,163 of record SLST01000461.1, on the reverse strand, counting down.
GCACGCCGTGGTGGACCTCGTAGCGTTCTTTCAGGCCGCGGAGGATCGCAATGGTGTTTTCGACCGACGGCTCATTCGTGAAGACAGGCTGGAACCGTCGTTCGAGCGCGGCGTCTTTTTCAATGTGCTTGCGGTACTCGTCGAGGGTGGTCGCTCCGACCGCACGCAGCTCACCGCGGGCGAGCGCGGGCTTCAGCAGATTGCTCGCATCCATCGCACCTTCGGCGCTCCCCGCGCCGACGAGCGTGTGCAGCTCGTCGATGAACAGGATGATCTCCCCGGCGCTCTCGCCGATCTCATGGATGACCGCTTTCAGCCGCTCTTCGAACTCGCCGCGAAACTTGGTCCCGGCAAGCAATGATCCGAGGTCGAGCGCGAGGATCTTCTTGTTCTTCAGACTGTCCGGGACGTCTCCGGAGACGATCCGACGCGCGAGCCCTTCGGCGATCGCTGTCTTGCCGACGCCGGGGTCGCCGATGAGAACCGGGTTGTTCTTCGTCCGTCGCGAGAGTACCTGCATTACCCGTCGTATCTCTTCATCCCGCCCGATAACGGGGTCGAGTTTCTCCTGACGCGCAAGCGCCGTCAGGTCACGGCAGTATTTCTGCAGGACCTGGTACCGGTTCTCCGGATTCTGGTCGGTGACCCGCTGGTTCCCCCGTATCGACTTGAGCGCCTGCATAACGTCGTCGCGCTTGAGCCCGGCGGAGGCGAGCAGCTCGTCGATGCCTGAACCTTTCTTCATCATCGCCAGCAGCAGGTGCTCCGTGCTGACGTAGTCGTCACCGAGTGTCTTTGCCTCGTCCTCCGCCTTGACGAGCAGCCGCGATACTCCAGTGGAGAGCTGCGGCTGCGAAGCGCCGCCTTCCATCCGCGGCTTGCGGTTTATCTCGGTTCTCAGACGGTCGGCGAGTTCGGCCGGGCGCACACCGACGCGTGTGAGTAGCGGCGGGATCACTCCGTCCTCCTGTTCGATCATCGCGAGCAGCAGGTGTTCGAGGTCGAGTGTAGGGTTCTCGTTCCGGTGTACCAGTGCAACGGCGTCCTGGAGGACCCCTTGCGCCTTTACCGTGAGTCGTTCGTAGTCCATGGGATCTCCTGTACGTAAGATACGAAGGCCGTCAAGGGTGTTCCAAGGGGATTGTCCGCCGCGGCTCGAGCCGGTAGACTCAAGCCATGAGCGAAAGCCAGAATCCACTCGACAACCGGGTCATTGTCCTCAACGGCTTCTCGGACCCGGAGATCATCGCGATCATGAACGTCGTCAAGTCGATCTATGCGGATACCGAGATGGACGAGTTCGTGCGCTTCGTGGAAGCCGCCGCCGAGCAGGCCGAGGCGACCGAGTTCTCGAAGAAGGTGCTGCGGGTCATCGCGGCGGCGAAACAGCTTCCGGTCGCGCGTGATGTTGCTCCCGGGGATCTCATCTTCGCGAGAACGACCGAGAACTCGCTGCGGATGAAACTCGCAGACCTGATCGCGGACATGAGTGAGGACCACGAGTACTTGAAGAACAACCCTCCCCAGCAGGCTTCCGAGAGGCCGAAGACCGAAGAGTCGTGAAGACGCGGGCGGTTCTCGGACAGCTGCATCCCTACGTCCCCGGGGAGCGGATCACCGGGGGCATCAAGCTTTCGTCGAACGAGAATCCGCTCGGAGCCTCGCCGCGTGCGACAGTCTCGATCCGCGATGCGCTGCACGATCTGAACCGTTATCCCGACGGCGCAGCGGCGGACCTCCGCGCCGCGATCGCGTCGAAGTGGGATGTTTCCGACGAGATGGTCGTCGTCGGGAACGGCAGCGACGAGATCCTCGTCATGATCGCGGGCTCTCTCATCGAACCCGGAACCAACGCCGTGACCGCCGCTCACACCTTCAGCCAGTACGCGTTCGCGACACGGATCTTCGGCGGCGAGATTCGTACGGCGCCAATGAAGAAGGGCCGCTTCGATCTCGCGGCGATCGCCGACCGGATCGACGCTTCGACACGGATCATCTTTCTCTGCAGTCCGAACAATCCGACCGGAACGATCGTCACGGCAGATGAGCTCGATACGTTCCTGTCTTCGATCCGTGACGATGTCCTCGTCGTGATCGACGAGGCGTACGGCGAGTACGTGACCGCGGACGACTATCCCGACACGGTTGCGATGATCAGGAGCG
>SLST01000327.1 GCA_007130265.1 Spirochaetales bacterium | reverse complement strand
TCTGGCTCCTCGGACTGGTCACGTCGACTACCCTTGGTGGCTTCGTCTACGTGGCGCTCGTTATCGGGGTCATTCTCGTGATCATCTCGCTCGTCCAGCGTCGGCGCGGGTAACCGGAGGAGCGCCTGACCAACTTCAGCACCTGACCGGTGTTACCCTGAAGGCTGCGGCATCACAGAGCGAACTCCAGAACGCTCCTGGTGCCGTTTTTGCCGGATATAGTGAAGCTCCCGCCAAGCTGCTTGCTGAGCATCCGGACCAGGGATAGCCCAAACCCGGAGGCCGACTCGAGGTCGAACCCGGGAGGCAGTCCCGCACCGTCATCCTGGACTATCAACTTCACGCGATTCGCGGACCTCTCCACGGCGAGCGTAACGAGTCCGTCGGCATGGCCGTTGAAGGCGTACTTCATGACATTGGTGAGCAGTTCATTGGTAATAAGCCCGAGAAAGAAGAGCGTGTCCGACTTAACATCGAAATCGTCGACACGCGTCTCCAGATTGGTCGTCGCTCCTGCCGGGAAGAAGGCAACGACTCTATCGGCAAGGTCCTCGAGATAGCCCTTCACCGAGCTCGTTCCGTACTGCTCGCTGACGAGGAGCTTGTCGTAGAGGACGCTCATGCTCTCCACCCGGCCGATCGCACCCTGCAGCACGGATCGAGCCTCAGAGTCGGCGATCGACTGAGCCTGAATCGACAGAAGTCCGACGATGGATGCGGTGTTGTTCCGTACCCGATGGTGCACTTCCTTCAGCAGGCTCTCCTTTTCCGCGAGCTGCCTGGCGATCTCCTGCTCGGCCTTCCGGCGTTCGGTGATGTCGACGAAACTGATCACCACTCCCTCGTTCGAGTCTTCGAGCGTGCCATACGGATCAACGTGCATTCGGTACCATCGTCCGTCACTCGCCTGAATGTCCAGCTGCCTCGGACGAAGCGTGTCCAGGACAGACCGAGCATCCTCCACGACCTCCGCCATCCGGTCGTAACCGATCTCCTTCGCCGCCGGCGTGAACCACATGGCTCGCAGCCGACGGTCAAGGAATACGGTGGCGATCCCGGTACCCGCCAGCATGCGATCTGTGCCGTTGTTCTCCCGGGAGCGATCCACGACTTCGGCCGGCGGTCTTGCGGTCGCGGCTGCCGAGGTCTCGTCAGGGGATCTGACCTTCGCGTTGGCGGTCTTCGGGTATTCGCTCGAAGGTCGGGGGAGTTTCTCCCTCACGCGCAGAACGCTCCTCAGCGCTTCGACTGTGTCGAGGCGCAGCGAGTCGCGCACATCGTCCGGGTCGATCCACGAGCCCCAATCCTCGTCACCGGCCCTCTGACGCTTCTCGGGGATCACACGGTCATTGCGGAGATTCACCGACGTGCCAAGGTCGTTGGTATTCATGAGTAGCCTCTGATGGTTGCGAACACTGTGTGCATCTTCTATCCCTCTCTACTGTGTTGCCAAAATAGACTGGAAATCGATGCGGTTCTGTGCGGTATCGCACGTTGGAGTGCATTACAGACACGCGCGCACCATCGAGCAGAATCGGAGGTCCCACGCGGTACCAGCCGTCCCGCGACGTCGGATCGGAAGGAATGCACCCGCCGCGGTCAACGGCACTGGGCAAGTTCCTCACCATGCTGTTCGTCGGCATCACCGTGGGGATCGGCCTCGCAATTCTGGGGATTCCGGCAGTCTTCACCCTGGGGTTTATCGCATTCCTCCTGGACTTCATCCCGAACATCGGGCCGATCATCGCGGCTATCCCGGCCATACTCCTCGCATTCCTGGAAGGCCCGATGACCGCACTCCTGGTGACGATCCTGTACCTCGTGGTTCAACAGGTGGAGAGTCTCGTATTGGCACCGTACGTGTTCAAGAAGACAGTATCCTTGTCACCGGTCGTCACCTTGTCCTCGATTATTCTGCTGGGTGTTCTCGCCGGACCAATGGGCGTGATAATGGCCACTCCGCTCGTTGCGGCACTCCAGGTGATCATCAGGGAACTCTACATCAATGACTACCTGGAGCGGGATCTGGAGGAGGACTCGGAGAACTCGTTCGAGTCCCGCATGGAGAGAGTCTGAGCGGGTTCGACAGCCGATCGGCTACATCTCGGCGGCGAGGGCTGCATCAAGAACCGCTGCTTCACGCACCGCGACGAGATCTTCAGGCAGATCAAGCGCAGATTCTGCACGCGCCAGAGCCAACCGTCCGTGCTTCAGAGCCGCCTGTCGCATTTCGACGTTTCCAATCTGCGTCAACGACCGCAGGCCCTTCTGAAGCCGAATCGCGACCTCGACCATCGTGGCACCGTCCCGTCCAATCGCCGTGAATGCGTCATCAAGCATGTCCCGCACAGAGATCTCGGGCACCTCTACCCTGTCGTACCGTGGCGCCACCGAGTTCTTCGGCGCGCCGTCGCTCCAGAGCACAAAGAGGCGAACCAGTCGACCGATGACGTCGATTGCGGTACCCGGATCATTGACCGCAGGTGAGAGCGCGTGGTTCGCGATCTCGGACAACACCACAAGCCCGAATCGCGGATCATGATCGAAGACGCGATCGGTCCCGACCATGAACGCCTCACGTATCCTCTCGTGGTCGACACTGTCGCGTGGATCGGGCCCGCAACTGGCATACGCTAGCGGACGGCCGGGAGTCGCGAATGTGCCAGGCAGAGCGGCCACCACGACGCGACCCTCCACCTTCTCGGCCCACGTCTGAAGCGCGGCGATATCGATCTGTTGCACATAGCCGACGGATGTCGCGAACACACTCTCACCGACCGGCCGAGACACGTCCACCGGGACTCCACACAGGGTAGGCGAATCTTTCCGACGGGTGAGCGCCCGTCCAGCCGCCTTCTCGACACTCTCGACCGTCGTCCCGACACGTCCAAGGCGGGCAATCCGATCTACCCAGCGGACGAAGGTCAGGATCACGACAGCAAATACGATTACCGTCAGGACGAAAAGCGTGAAGAGACCGGCGGTTGCGTAGTGATTGTTCTTCATCGCCGTCAGTCCGACGATGCTGAAAATGAACGCACCGATAAACGCAGAGAGCGCGTTCTGGGTGACATCATCTGCGATGACCAATTTCACCGATCTTGGCGTAGCCGTGGCGCTCGCTGTGGCATAGGCGGATACCATCGACGCGACCGCGAGTGTGGCGATTACCATCATGCTGGCGGCCATGATGGTCAGCAGCGTCTCGATGGATTCGGCAGTCATCGTCGGCACGTGCCGTCCCAGTCCGGTACCGTCGGCAACACTCGCGAGAAATGCCGCCGCGAGTGAAACGACTGAGAGAGCCAGCGGTCTGACCCAGAGCCGTTCGCGAAACCGCGCGATAAGGAACGAGAGTCGACTGGTCGCCGCTCCGGTCGGCATGATAATCTCCCCTGGCTCCGGCGCCGCGGACGATCCACGATCGTTGCGACCGCGCGCCGGTCACAGTCCGGACTTCCCCCGGCTTCTCAGCCACGTTCGAAGCTTCTGGAAGCCGCTCGTATCCGAGTCAGTCTGTTCGGCTGTATCCTTACGAGTCACCTGATCGGGCCCTTTGCCCATCCGAGTGAACTTGCGCGCGAGCTTGTTGATTCCCTTCTCCAGCTTCCGCAGTCTCCCGTTCTTGTCCGACTCCTCAAAGTTACCGAACTCGTAGTCGAAGCCCTCGGTGATCTCTCCCTTGAACGTGCGATGCCACGAGACGGAAAACGAATGGCCGATGAAGGCCAGGCGTCCTTCCTTTCGGTGCCGGCGAACACTCACGTTCACCGAGACGCTGTGGAGCACGCGGAACGGACGATGCTTTGCCGCTCGACGAATCAGGTCCATGTCCTCGGCAAGCGTCACGTCTTCATCGAACCCCCCGATCCGATGGAAAAGGCGGCTGTGAATGAGGATGCAATAGCCCGGCGCCATGGGATTCGTGTACTGATTGAGCCTGACGTACAGATTCGCGAAACCGTGCATCATGCGGTCGAGCGGCACGTTTGACAGCGGCAGTGCCGCACATGTTGCGACGTCCACGAACCGCTTCTGCATCTCGGTGTAGGCACTCTCGAGGAAGTGCTTGTTGAACTTGACGTCGGCATCGAAGAAGAAATAGTAGTCTCCTTCCGCAGCGGCGGCGCCTGCGTTCCGTCCGACCCCGGGCATCCCGCCGGGCACGACCCGGGATCCGTACTCTCGCGCGATATCAGCGGTGCGATCTGTCGAGCCTGCGTCGGCGACGATGATCTCGAAATCGTCGAGCGTCTGCGACTTGAGGCAGTCGAGGAGCTTCGGCAGATATTCCTCTTCGTTATATGTCGGGATGATCACGCTGATGTTCACTATTTTAAAGATAGCCAATCTCTCTCCGGGGGTCCAAATGCAAACGCTCGTCGCACTGCTTCTCGCCTTCGCGGGGTACTCGGTGATGAATATCTCGCAGGCAGGTCAGAAGATCGGACTGGAGAAGAAGGACAATCGCGCGGTGGCCGGGTGGCTGCTGTGGACCGGCGCAACGGTCGGCACCCTCATCGGCGTGTTCGTCGTACTCGCCGCACTCTCAATGGGCGCCGTCTCGCTTGTCGGTGCGATGGCAGGCAGCGGACTCGTGACGCTCGCGGTCTTCTCGCACTTCGCCATGGGAGAGTCAACAGGCTGGCGTGACATCGCTGCCATCGCAACGATCGTCGCAGGCAGTACTCTAATCGGTCTCTTCGCCGCCGAGCAGAGTGACTCTGCGCCCCGGTGGGTGCTGCTGCATGGATTCGTCATCGCACTCATCATCGCCTACGCGCTCGGATGGTTGGCCGGCGGTCGGGGCGAGCGGGCCGGGATAATCCTCGGCGGCTTTGGAGGTGCGCTCGCGGGTGCATCGATGCTCTACCAGAACGCGGCGACGATAGTCGCGGACGTCGGGGGGCTGGTCTACTTCCCATTGCGCGAGAGTCTGGCGCCCGGACGACTCGCCGGGCTGATCAATCCCTACCTCTTTCTCTGGTTCGGGCTTTCGATGGGAGCATTCTTCGTGCTCCAGATCGCGTACGGACGCGGCAAGGCGATCCACGTCATACCCGCGTTCAACGTGAACTTCATCGCGGTACCGGTGATCGGAGGCGTGATCGGGTTCTCGGAGGCAGTCCGTCCGATGCAGTGGATCGGGATCGCGGTCATCGTCGCGGGAACCGTATTGCTCACGGCCACTCCGGCTGCCGAACCGGCGCAGGCGGACCAATGATCAACTCGGGATGGCGGTCGAACTCTCAAACGGTTTTCCGAGGCCCCGTCATCTTTTCGACGACGGATCGACGGCGGGGAAGTATGTTGGGTGTGTGTTGGTCCGTGGAACCCATGTTGGGTAGGCAAATGGAAATGTTATGGTTCGGTTGCTGCGCCATCAGACCGCAAAATAGCCTTCTTGCAGCATGTCAATGATAGCCGGAGGGAAAGCACTCCATGTCATTTTTCGCGTCGCCGTGGGCCTGCTTTCGGTGGCGCTGGTCTACGCTACCGCAATCCCTATAGTTCGTAGCGATACCTGGTGGATCCGTGTCCTGGAGTTTCCGCGCGTTCAAATCGCCGCGCTGTTGGCGCTGGTGTTGGCAAGCTATGTGGCGCTACGCCTCTGGGGACAACTGCGCCCATGGGAATACGCGTTCGCCGCGGTAGTCGGGCTTTCGCTGGTCTGGCAGCTCATGTCGATCGTTCCCTACACGGCGTTGTATCCCACCGAGATGTCGGACAGCCGCGCCGAAGACGATTCCAACCGCATATCGCTTCTGATCTACAATGTGCTCCACGATAACCGGGAGGCGGCAGCGCTGCGCGACCTCATTCGCGACACCGATCCCGACGTCGTTCTGCTGAGCGAGACGACCCAGTGGTGGCTTGAACAGCTCGACGGCCTGGAAGACGACTATCCGTACACGCTGTTCCAGCCGCAGGAGAATAACTACGGACTGCTGCTATATTCCAGGCTTGAGCTGGAAGATCCAGAGATCCGGTTCCTGATTGACGCGGAGGTTCCGTCGATTCGCACCAGGGTACGGCTCCGGTCGCGAACGATGGTGACCCTCTATGGTGTGCATCCTCGCCCTCCCGGAGTCCGACCTCCCGGCGAGGAGAATGACAGTGGCATCGAGGGCGATCGCGAAGACTCCGACACACGGGATGCCGAGTTGCTCTCGGTTGCTAACGAGATCAGGGAACTGGGCGACGTCCCGGCCATTGTCGGCGGAGATCTCAACAACGTAGCCTGGTCGTACACTACACACTTGTTCAAGCGGATAGGAGGATTACTCGACCCACGGGTAGGTCGGGGCGTTATCGGCACCTTCAGCGCCAGGAGCCGTATCCTGCGTGTTCCTATGGATCACGTCTTTGCATCGCAGCACTTCTTCCTCGTCGAGTTGCGTCGCCTTCCCAACATCGGTTCCGACCACTTTCCCTTGCTCGTGATCCTCGATTACGATCCCGGCGCTTCCGCAGCACACGAGGAACCCCAGCCGGACGCCGGCAATGAACAGGACGCCGAAGAGGCTATCGACGAAGGGAAGTCTGATGACTGACAATCGTACGTCACCTCGAATGCGGGGCGTCTCGGTGTTTTTTTGAGTATCCTTAGGTCATGGACTATGCACCGATTCAGTATCGTGACGGATATCTTCCAATAGAGGAGTACGGAC
>SLST01000087.1 GCA_007130265.1 Spirochaetales bacterium | reverse complement strand
TGATCTCGCCCTACATCGACGGGCCCAAGGCGGTCAGCCAGTACACGACGGAGAGCTCTCGTGACGAGGGGATAACGCTGGAAATGCACGAGCGCGAGTGGGACGCAATCTTCTCCGGCATCCGCGACAGCGTGGATATCGTGGCCTTCCAGGACGGGCACGTAGGATTTCGCGAGCTCGGCTCGTTTCTCGAGGTCAACCGGAACCTCGCCGACAGGCACGGTATGGAGTGCTGGACGAACACCGAGAGCTTCGACCGTGACATGCCCATCAAGTTTCCACCCATCAAGTGGGAGAAGCTCCTCTTCAAGCTCGAGGCCGCCGCCAGCACGGGCATCGAGCACGCGATCACATTCGAGTTCTCTCACTTCATGAGTCCGCAGTCGGCCTATGAGGCTGCGGGGCATCTCTACAACCGGTACATGGAGTACCTCGATTCTCAGAACCGAAATGGATAAGCACACTGACGTTCTGGTGATAGGAGCGTCGGCATCGGGCACCTGTGCGACGATTCAGGCCGGCAGGATGGGCGCCCGCGTCGTCCTCTGCGAACCGTCTGAGTGGGTCGGCGGCATGCTGACCGCCGCGGGCGTCAGCGCGATCGACGGGAACAATCTGCTGCCGTCGGGTCTGTGGGGCGAGTTTCAGCAGGCCGTCCGTTGCCACTACGGAGGGGCGCAGAACGCCGAGACGGGGTGGGTCAGCAATACCCTCTTTGATCCCCGGGTCGGCCAGGACATCCTCCGCTCCTGGATCGACGCGCTGCCGAATGTGGACCTGAAGCTGGGGTGGATCTGCGCCGAGGTCATCCGCGCCGACGATCGAATCCGCGGGGCCCACATTCTCTCCGCGCCAGGCGAAGGCGGCGGACCGCAACAGGCCCTCACGGTCCACGCATCCGTCACGATCTTCGCGGACGAATACGGCGATGCGCTCGTCGCCGCGGAGATGCCGTGGCGGGTGGGCCTCGAGTCGCGCGCGCAGACCGGTGAGCCGCAGGCGCCGGAGCAGCCGCTCGCGCACCCTCAGGATTTCACCTGGTGCGCGACGATACAGACACCACCGTCGGGCTTCGCCGCCTCGCACGAAGGACCGACCTTTGCCCCGGGCACCGAATACGCCGGCATCCTCGGCAGCCCGCCCATCAGCTGGGATCGACTGCTCGACTACGGTCGTCTGCCCGGCGATCTCGTGATGCTGAACTGGCCCACGCAGGACGCCTACGGCGACTACCTGACCCCGGGCACGCGGGCCGCGGTAACTCGCGGGGCCCGCGAGAAGACCGCCCGCCTCGTCACCGCGCTTCGAGAGGCATTCGGCCCCGACACCATCCGACTCCCACGCGTCTACCCCGGCGGCACGTACGCGCTCATCCCCTACATCCGCGAGGCGCGGCGGATCCTCGCAATCGACACGCTGACCACGATGGACCTCACCGAGGCGAATCGAAGCCCCGCGCGCAGCACTTCCGTCGCCGTGGGAGACTACCCGCTCGACCATCATCGCGGTAACGACCCGGATGCGCCGTCGCTCGAGTTTCCGGTAATCAGCGCCTTTTCGGTTCCGTACGGCGTACTCGTTCCGCGCGGTGTTGACGGCGTGCTCGTCGCCGAGAAGAGCATCGGCGTCACGGGTCTCGTCAACGGATGCACGCGGCTGCAGCCGGTGGTGATGCAGCTCGGCCAGGCCGCGGGCGCCGCGGCGGCGCTCTGCGCATCGGGCGGTACTGAACCGCGCGAGGTGAACGTGCCCCGGCTGCAGGAAGTACTGCTCGACGCCGGCGTCTACCTCGTTCCCGCGATGGACGCCCCGCGATCAGCACCCGACTTCCGCGCGCTCCACTGGTGCGGGTCGCGCAGCCTGCTCGAGCTTCGTTACGTCTCAGGAGGTTGGGCGAATCGAGCGCATCTGGACCCGGACGAGCCCCTGCGCGACGAGGCGCTCTCGCTCGCCCGCGCTCGCGTCCCGCAGGACACGGGTCGGACTCGCAGCATCCTGACGGCGATCGATGCGGCGCAGGATAGAGCTCGAGCGGGCGACCGGCCCACACGACGAGGCTTCGCGGCGAAGCTCTACGCCGCCGGGAGAGAGCACTGACCGCGGTCAGCGCGCGGTACCAGACGTCGGATATATTAGGTAATCATCTCGAACAACGGTGAACCCCGCCGAGTCGGCGTCGCACCGCGAGAGATAGGCTTCGAGATCGAACCCGGGATCGCGAAGCGAAGAGTCGCCGGCGAGCAGATCGATGAACGGATGCCGGCCCGGCCCGGCCGGCTCGGTGAACGAGAACTCTTCGTGGGTCCGGCGGATCGCGTCAAGCAGCGCCACACCAAGGCGGTACGGACGCAGGCGAGAGCGGTCGGTCACGTGGATCTGGACCCCGGCGCACGCCTGCCCTGCGTGCTTCGACGCTACCGGGCGGAACCAGCACTCACGGAGCAGCGCGCCGTCGAGCAGGCCGGGCGCGACTTCCGGAATCAGCGCCTGGGGATCGAGCCACGGCGCGCCGATGAGCTCGAACGGCCGGGTCGTCCCTCGGCCCTCGCTCACGTTCGTGCCCTCGAACAGGCAGGTGCCTGCGTAGAGGAGCGCGCTCTCCAGCGTGGGCAGGTTCGGTGACGGCATGACCCAGCAGAGCGGCAGCTCGTCGTACCAGGATTCTCGGTTCCAGCCGACGAGCGGGATGACGTGGAGCTCGCACCCGATGCGTGCGCGGGCGTTGATGAGGAGCGCGTACTCCGCGACGGTGAGGCCGTGGCGAACAGGAACACCGTGGCGGCCCACGAACGAAGCGTAGGCGGGGTCGAGCATCGGCCCTTCTACGGCCAGCCCACCGAGCGGGTTGGGCCGATCGAGAACGACGAGCGGCATCGAAGCCGCGGCGCAGCTCTCCATCGCGTACGAGAGGGTCGAAAGATAGGTGTAGTAGCGCGATCCCACGTCCACAAGGTCGACGACCAGGAGATCCAGACCGTCGAGCTCCGGGCCGCGGGCCGACGCGTCTGAGGTGTAGAGGCTGTGGATCGGAAGACGCGTGCGCCGGTCGACGGCGGAGGCGGCGGCCTCGCCCGCCTGCAGATCGCCGCGGATGCCGTGCTCGGGTCCGTAGAGCGCGCGGAGGTCGCAGAAGGCTGCGAGCACATCGACGGCGGAAACGAGCCGGGAATCGGTCGCGGCGGCTGTCGTGAGCAGACCGACCCGTCGGCCCTCAAAGAGCCGCGAGGCCGACTCCAGGTTCTCGACGCCGAGCCGGAGACCGCCGCGCGCTCGCTCGAACCGATTGAACAGGGAGCTCACGGCGTTCGGTCCTGCGTCGGGTATGAGACGGCATCGGGTGCCGTGACGGCGCCAAGCGCGGTCGCGTGGAAATCGCTGCGGTACTGCGGCATGACGGCGAGATCGCGACCAAAGTGCACCCGGTTCGTCAGCAGCACGAAGGCCAGCCCGTACGCCGGGCTCACGACGAGCGATGTTCCGGTGAAGCCGGTGTGCCCGAAGGCGCCTTCTGCGAGCACGGCGCCCCCCGGCCACGAACCTGATGAATCGATGAGACTGAAACCCAGCCCGCGGGCCGCCTGCATACCCGGGGTCCAGTTGCGAACCATCGTCTCGTAGAGCCGTGACGAGAGAAACCCATCGCACGAGTTGAGAAGCAGGCTCGCGAATCGCGCGCAGTCATCAAGGCAGGAGAAGAGCCCGGCATTTCCTGAGACGCCGCCGAGAAACCTCGCGTTCTCATCGTGCACAATGCCCCGGATGAATGCGCCTGTCTGTGGATTCCTCTCGGTCGGCAGGACGGTGTCCGTCGCTCGAACCCAGCTCTCGGGCAGGTACCCGGTGGCCTCGAGCGCGAGAGGCTCGAACACGAGTCTCCGGGCAAGTTCGTCCAGCCGCTCACCCGTAGCCCGCTCCAGGATCCGCCCGAGCAGAATGAACCCGATACAGCTGTACACGACGTCTGTGCCCGGGCGGTAGGAGAGGGGTCGGCCGAGGATGACGTCGAGTGGGTCGAACGCGCGCTGCCCCTGCTCACTCGCAGACGCAGCGGCGAGATCGAAGTGAGCCTCGAATCCGCCGGTGTGGCGCAGCAGATCGAGTATGGTGATCGACGCCTTCTCCGCCGGTGCGGAGACGAAGCGCGATATCGTCGCTTCCAGGTCGAGCTCGCCTCGGTCGATGAGCCGCAGACAGACCATCGTGGTCGCCATCACCTTGGTCAGCGAGGCCAGATCGTATATCAGTCGCCCCTCAGAAGGAGGCGACGGCTGCTCCGTGCGCAGCAGCTCGTTCTCCCGGGTGACCACGGCCGCCGAGCCCGCGGGAAAGGCGCGGGACTCGACCGCGCGGGAGAGCCAGGTGCTGACGAGCTCGCGCGGGCTCAAAACGAGTCGACCGTACGCCGCCGATTCATCGGCGGAACGTCGAACGCCTGCGCGTACCGCGTGCGCGCCTCGATCCCGCGCACGGACATCAGATGCGTGTAGTATTCGCGGTACTCGAACGAGGTGCTGTTCATCGTGAACCAGTGCAGCGCGATCGCCTCGCGCCAGAGCTCGAAGCCCTCGTCGCTCACCCGGTGGTAGACGGTGGGCGTGAACTCGAAGGGGTCCTCCCAGTTCTCGGCGTAGTACGGACCCGCGGCGAAGTGGGCCGGAAGCTCCCGCTCGAACCCGGACAGCGCAGCGTAGAACTGCGCCTTGTGTACGATCTCGTGAGCGGCGACGTGATCCTGATGAATGCTCTCTTTCCAGTGCGTGATCAGGACGGACGGCCGGTGCTTCCGGATGACGTCGCAGAGCATGAAGGCCGACTCATCGTTGGCGGGGAGCAGCCCGTCGCGGTAGTCAAAGACGATCGCTTCCGCGCCTATGCGCTCGGCAAAACCCTTCGCCTCGTCGACCTTCTGCTCCCGGTACTCCTCCACCACCATCCCGGGCGGATTGCCCTTCTCCCCCGCGGTGAGCGCCACCGTAACGACCGCATCGCCCTCGAGCGCGCGCGTTGCGAGCACGCCGCCGCAGGTGAGCTCCATGTCGCCGACGTGACCGCCGATCGCCATGATCGTCTGCCGCTTCGCCGATCCACTCATCTCGTCTTCCTCATGTCCGCCCATGTCCGCACGATGCGGAAACCTGCGGCCTCGTAGATGTTCCGCGCGGGATTCGTCTCCCCGGTGAAGAGGGTCATGAACGACGCGCCGATCTCCTTCAACTGCATGCAGAGTGCCGCGAAGAGCACCTTGCCCGCGCCCCGGCCGCGGTAGTCCGAATGAACCCCGATTCCGGCGAAGTAGCCGCGGCCGCTCTCCTGCACACGCGTTGGTCCGGTGAACCCGCACGCGCGGCCGTCTGCTTCCACAATGAGGACCGGGTCATCGGGGCCCTCCAACGCGAGGTTCGCGGTGATGGTCTCCCGCCAGTCGTCGTTCTCCAGGTTGTCGAAGAGCTCGTCGAGTCCCCGGTGCAGCGCCGGATCGTAGCGGGCGATCCTGATTCCGTCATCCTCGAGCCTGGTGATACGTTCCCGAATGTCGGGCGGGTACCGGTAGTCGGAAAGGCGCAGGTAGTAGGAGTTCTGATACGCGATATCACGGTAGCCGTGGTTCTTGAGAAAGAGATACCCGTCGCATGACACATCGACTCCAGGAGCATTGGGGTGGTCGTGGGCTTCGGTGCCGGGAACATCCCATGGCAGGTTGACCGGGTTGAAGAACATGACCTCGTACCGGTCGACGCCCGCGGACGCCCGCGCGAGTCGAGTCTCGAGCGACATCAGGAGCGCGCGGCCGATCCCTCGCCGACGCTGGTCATCACGCACCAGGACCACGGTGATGTACCCCTGCCCGCCGCCTCCCTGCGCTCCGCCTGTGCGCGTGGTGCCGCTCGCGAACCCGACTACCTCCTCGCCGCTTCGGGCTACGAGGTTCACGACGATGTCGGCCGCACTCCTCGTGAAGAGCTCGGAGAAGGTAGCCGGTGACAGGTGCTTGTAGACGAGGGCCCGGGGCCCTTCGCACGACGCGTTCCAGAGCGCAACGCAGGCCGGGACATCTCCCGCCGCGAGCTCGTCTATCACGATTCCGAATACCGGTGATGGTGTTCCTGGCATCATTGCCGTCCTGGAGGATGGGTACAAGGAAGGGAGGGCCGGACCCAATCCGACCCTCCCCGGAAACTCAGTGCACGAAAGTCACGTGATCCTAACGGCCCGCGAGGAACGCGTCGAACTGACGCTGGGCCTCCTGCTGAACTCTGCGCAGACCCGCGCCTTCGAGCTCCTGGATCATCCTGGGGACCTGAACCGACGGGTCGACGGTGCCGGTCACCAACCCTTCCCAGTATCGATCCCGGATTGCCCGGATCGCGGCCATTTCGGATTCCACCGGGCCTATGTCAAAGGAGAATCCGATCGCATTGGTCGCCTCGAGGTCCTGGTAACCGTCGAAGATGACCTGCCACATGTCGGGATCGACGTCGATTCCCTCAGCAGCCTCAACGGAGCTCAGCGAGTACGAGCCCTGCGAGAACGGCCACGGTCGATACCGCTGGCGGCCGGTCTCGTTCACCTGGATGAGACCCTGCGGGGTCCGGGTCCAGTGCGTTCCCTCGATTCCGTAGCGCAGGATGTCTCGATACACCTGATTCGTGTTGACGAGCTCCTGGTACTGCAGCG
>SLST01000611.1 GCA_007130265.1 Spirochaetales bacterium | reverse complement strand
TAGAACTCCTGCGTGAACGGCTCGCCTACAATCATGAGCGTGCCAGAGTACTCTTCGTTCTGCAGGACGTAGTCGGCGGCGATCGGTGTGTCCGCGACGACGCCGGCGATCCGGCCGTTCGCGAGGTCGGCGATCGCGAGTCCGAGCTCATCGTAGGTGACGAGCTCCACGCCGTCCACGGCGTCGATCTCAAAGGCGCCGGTCGTGCCGATCTGCGCGCCGACCTGCCGGCCGCTGAGATCGGCGAGCTCGGTGACGCCGGTCGTCGTGCGTTCGACGATGAGCACCTGTCCGGCGTTGATGTACGGCTCGGAGAAGTCCATCGTCGCCCGGCGCTCTTCGGTGATCGTGACCGACGAGATGACCGCATCGTATTCACGGGTCGCAAGCCCTGCAAAAATACCGTCCCAGGCGGTATTGCGGAACTCGACCCGGAAGCCTGCCGCATCGGCGATCGCGCGCATCAGGTCGATGTCATACCCCACGAGCTCGCGATTTTCGTCAACAAACTCCATCGGCGGCCAGGTGGCGTCGGTCGCGACGGTCACTACGCGCACGTCGTCGGCCTCCTGTCTTCCTCCTGCAATCGCACCGGTCGCTACGAGCAGCAGTACGACTGCTGTGAGCACTAATCGTCTCATACGGTCCTCCTTGATTCTCGAACCTATTCAGGGATAAGCACGGAGAGTAGTAAACATGCGATGCAAATGCAATAGTATGCGAAGCCTCACTCCTTCGCCAACACCATTTCGAGTATCTCGGCAGCCCCTTCGGTGATCGGCGAGCAGCCGCGCTCCGCGTCGCGGTGCGTTGCCTTGAGGCACCTGCATTCGATCGACCCGAACCGCTCCTCGAACCGTTGCACGAGCTCGTCACGCAGCTCGCCAATCCGCGGGTCCTGGTGTTGCTTGCCGCTGCAGCGCAGTATACCGAGCGCCATGAGCGCCCCCGTCAGCGCGCCACAGGCTCCCTCGCGGCCCATGCCCCCGCCGAACGGCGATGCCGCGCGTAGCGCCTCCTCGCCCAGGCCCAGGTTGTACGCCTCGTTCGCGGCGCGCAGCATCGCCTCGGCGCAGTTGTAGTCGTTCTTCAGCATGTAGTCGTCGGCCATCAGGTCGGAATATCTCATGGGTCCTCCCGCGGCTCGAGTATACGGAATCGCGGTCCTGCGCGAAAGCCCCGAGGAAGACACTTGACGCCTCCGTACCCTTCCGGTAGCCTCGAGCTCAATTCGCAGGAGCAGGAAAACAGACCATGATTCGCTAAGCATGCGCCGGTAAGCGGACTTCGTCCGCGCGGATCTCATCCGCCTCTGATTCTCATGGGAGGTTCCATGCGTGCTCCACTCATCCTGCGACAACGCCGGTACACCATCTTTGACGGGTTGGCCCTGTCGTTCCGGTGTGCCCCGCTCGCGGCTTTCTTCTACGGTTTCTTCGACCTCGCCTCCGCGGCACTGGTCCCGGTCACCACGCTCGCGGCCGCGCGGTTCATCGACGCGGGAATCCGTTCCTACGAGCTCGGCTCGGCAGCTCCCGAGCTCTACCGCTGGCTCGCGATCCTTGTCGCCTTGACCGCCTTCGGGTGGCTGAGGAACGCCATGCGCAACATCGCCGATCTGCGACTCGTTCTCGCGCTGCGCGCCCGGTACCGCACGGCGCTCACCGAGAAGCGGACGCGGCTTCAGTACCGCCACGTTGAGGACGCGAGGACCTGGGATCTCGTGAAGCGCGTGGCGGCGAATCCGGAGGGAGGGCGCCTCAAGGCCAGCTACTTCCACCTCGTCGATCTTCTTGCCTTCGCCGTAAAGATTGCCGGGCTGCTCGCGATTCTCGCCGGCGCGGTCTGGTGGGCTCCGCTTCCCGTGGTGGCCGTGTCCGCACTCGCCCTGATTCTGGGGGTTCGCGGCGGTGCGCGGCTCTACGAAGCCGAGCGTGAGGTCGCCCACCTCGACCGCCGCTGCGACTACCTGAGCGAAGTGCTCCTCGGCCGAGAGGCGGCGGCCGAACGCACCGTGTTCGGTTTCACGGCCTTCGCGACCCGGATGTGGTCCGACGCCTTTGAAAAGGCGTTCACGCGCCGCATGCGCACCCGGGTGCGGTGGTATCTCAACGCGTACGCCGGCAGCGTGACCAATCTCGTCATCTGGGTGTTCATCATGGTCGTGCTCCTGGCGCCCCTGCGGGCGGGGCTCGTCACCGTGGGGCTGTTCATCGCGCTGTCGCAGGCGTTCACCCGTCTCGATATCGTCTGGGGGTTCATGGACACGGTGAACGGGCTTTCGGCGGATGCGGAGTTCTTCCGCGATCTCACCGGGTTCATGGCACTCGAGGAGACCCCGTCGGCCGATGCTGTGACCGCGCCCGCCGGCGCGGTCGGTCCCGAGGACGCGCCCTGCGCCCGCCCGCTGCCGAGGCTCGAGTCGATCGAGCTCGTAGACGTCGTGTTTCGCTATCCCGGCTCCGACAGACCGGTGTTCGACGGACTGTGCATGAGGATCGAGGCGGGAACCCACTACGCGCTCGTCGGAGCGAACGGCAGCGGCAAGACGACGCTCACCCGGCTTCTGACCGGGCTCTACCCTCCGGACTCGGGCGCAATTCTGATCAATGGTCGCGACATCGGTGAGTACTCGATCGACGAGCTCAGATCGATCTACGCGATCGTCTATCAGGACTTTGCCCGCTACGGGGTATCCGTGCAGGACAATGTTCTGCTCGGCATGCCGCAGCGCTCGCGCGACGGGACCGACGAGCTCGTCCGCGACGCGATGGAGAAGGTCGGGCTCGGCGCGCTCGCCGGCGAGCTACCGCACGGACTCGATACGCCGCTCGGCAGGTACGTTCCCCACGGCGTGGACATCTCAGGCGGTCAGTGGCAACGGATCGCGATGGCTCGCTCGCTCGTGCGGCCGGCGCCGCTTCGCATCCTCGACGAGCCGGCCGCTTCGCTTGATCCGGTGGCCGAAAGCGAGCTCTACGCGAGATTCGACGCGCTCGCGAGCGGCGCGACGACGTTGCTCATCACCCACCGGCTCGGCGCGGTGAAGATGGCCGACACGATCTTCGTGCTCGACTGCGGCCGTGTGGCCGAGTCCGGGATCCATGCGGATCTCATGCGAGCCGGCGGGTTGTACAGCCGGATGTACGAAGGGCAGAGGTACTGGTATGAAGCATGATGAGAGGGCGCTGACGCGTCCGTCGTTCGCTCGCGTGATCGCCGCCATGGTCCGGATCGCCGCGAAGACGAGCCCAACCGCGTATCTTCTCTTCCTCGTGACGTCGATGCTGTTCACGGTGCTTCTGATCGTCGACCTGCACCTGATCCGCGTCCTGCTCGACGCGCTCCCGCTCTATGCCGACGGCCGGATCGCCTATTCGGCAGTGCTCGTCACGATACTCCTGCTCGGCGGCGTGAACCTCATCGACTCGCTGTCGAACGCCGCGGCGAACTACCTCTACGAACACCTTTCGCTTCGCACGACGGCCCGCATGACCGAACGCATGAGCGAGAAGGCCGGAAGGCTCGATCTGATCCGGTTCGAGTCGGCGAAGCTGTTCGACGGGATCGAGAAAGCGCGTGCCGGCCGTGAACGCGGATTCTCCGCGATGGAGGCGGTCGTCTTCTCGGTGATCTTCCATGGCGGGTACTTCCTTGCGATCGGGGTCTACCTGGCAAGACTGGAGCCAATGCTCGTCGTCGGCATTTTCGCCGCTTTTCTCCCGGTGCTCGCCTCGCGCCTCATACGAGCGTCGGCCTTCTACCGGACCGAGGATCGGGTGGCCCCGCTTCGGCGCGAGCTCGCGCACTACGAGTCGTGTCTGACCGATCGGCGCTATTTCAAGGAGACCCGCACCAGCGGAGCCGTGCCTTTCTTCCGGCGGCTCTACGACCGAACGCTCGCAGCCTACAACGATGAGATGTGGCGGACGGAGGTCCGCACCGGTGCGATCGATCTCGCGCTCAAGACGATGACGCTCGGCGGGTACGTCGGCCTTCTGCTGCTCCTCGTCCACTACGTGATAGGAGGCCGGATCTCTCCGGGGCTCTTCGGTGCGGTGTACTTTGCCACCGACTCGGTGTTCAAGTGGTTCGAAGAAGTCTTCGACCGGCTCGGCTCGGCGCTCGAGGACGCAGGGCTTGCGGGCAACTACCTCTCATTCCTCGAGACGCCGGAGTGCTCCGGCGTCGACGCGCCTGTTCGGCGCGACGGCGGCGTCGAGCTCGAGCGCGTCACCTTTCGCTATCCCGGAGGCGAACGTGCTGCGGTCAGCCACCTTTCACTCGCGATCCCACCCGGACAGACGGTCGCGATCGTGGGGGAGAACGGCGCCGGGAAGAGCACGCTTGTCCGCCTGCTTGCCGGGCTCTATCGGCCGGACTCGGGATCGGTGCGTGTGTGCGGAGTGGACCCCTGGGAGCGCGACTCAGAGGCACGTTACACCGGCCTGAGCGCGGTCTTCCAGGACCACCAGCGCTACCTCATGACGCTGCGTGAGAATGTTACGATCAGTGATCACCGTCGTGAACCTGCCGGCGTGAGCGAGGCGCTCTGCAGCGCGGGGTTTGCGCTCGAGGAGCGCGAGAAGGCGATCGGCCTCGACTCGATGCTCTCGAAGGAGTTCGGCGGGACGGATCTGTCCGGCGGCGAATGGCAACGGGTGGCCATCGCGCGCGGGCTCTACCGGGTCCACGACACGCTTGTTCTCGACGAGCCGACTGCTTCGATCGATCCGACCGAAGAGGACCGGGTATACCGGACCTTCATGGAGTCGGCACTCGGCAGGACGGCGATCGTCGTGACGCACCGGCTCGGACTCGCGCGCCTCGCCGACCGCGTGGTTGTCATGGAAGGCGGGCGCATCGTCGAGGACGGTACCCACGCGCATCTGATGACGGCGAATCGTCTGTACGCCCGGATGTTCCGTTCGCAGGCCGCGTGGTACGAACCGGCGGACTGAGGCATTCGTGTGAACGAACCGCGCGTCACGGACGACCGGGGTGCCTGCTCGCGAGTCTGCGCGCCCTGCGCTTGCGCGGCGCCTTGCGGGTGAACGAGCGCCCCTGCCGTCTGGTTAATCGCAACGGGCTGTTCATCGCCCAACGCGTTCCCTCGAGTATGACGCTCAGGTCGCGGCGGGACAGCTTGATCAGCGCGGCGATGAACGCAGGGAACACGACCGCGGCAGCCGCTCCGACAACGCCGACCGCGATATGCCACCACGGAACTCCGGAGAGCGCCGACGTGATGAACGCGAGCGCCGAGGTAATCGCGGCGACCGCGAGTCCGGCTCCGGCGATGGCCCCGGCGTTCCCGAGGAACCCCGCCCGGGGCGGTTGCGCGGAGACCGGCGCGGAGGTTTGACCCGGGGGCGCTCCGGCGCCGATCGCGGCGGCGGTTCGCTCGAGGCCGGTCTCCGCCTCGTGGGTGAGCGTTTCCATCCGTCCGCCGAGAAGCTCACCGAGCCTGCGGAACGGTCGGACGACCGCCTCCATCAGGCTGACCGGGTTTGGTGCGATCTCGACGACTTCGGCGTTCCACTCCCGTCCGTGGACG
This sequence comes from Spirochaetales bacterium, assembly GCA_007130265.1. Classification (GTDB taxonomy): domain Bacteria; phylum Spirochaetota; class Spirochaetia; order DSM-27196; family SLST01; genus SLST01. The sequence goes on along the minus strand of SLST01000611.1, from coordinate 16,385 downwards.
TCAAGAAAGACCCCGCTCTTGCCGCGGAAGAGGTTGCGCCCCGTTCCGCTCGTGACCGGGACGGCGATCTCATACAGCGGCGGCCCGTCCGCGTACACGGCCGCGTACATGACGAAGATGTTCGACGATCGGGCGATCTCGGCGTGGAAGCGTCGGTCCGGAACCTTCACGGAGAAGGTGAAGGCAAAGCCCCCAAGATAGAGCGTGCCCGCCTCGAAGAGCGCCCGGCGTTCAGGATGGTAGAGGTCGGGGCAGCTGACGAAACTGTTCGCCAAACTGAGCAGGTTCTCCTGGAAGAGCGAGAGCCTGATTGCGAGTCGCAGGCAGAGGGTGTCATCGGCGAAGCCCGCCTGAATCGACGGCGGCTCGTGCCGACTGAGAAGCTCCCTCCACGACGCTTCATCGATCTCGTCGAGCGGGCCGAGCGTCGGCTCAACGATCGCCGCGCGAAACCGGGACAGAAGCGGCTCGAACGCCGGGTTGAGGCTGCGGGTCAGAGGTAGCCTGCCGTCGGGATTCGGACGCGCGATCGGCAAGCCAGTGAGCGCTTCGCGAATGGACCTCACGTCGTAGGTGCCGAGCGCTGAGGCGAGTCGCTCATCGTAGGGACCGGGTGCTCCGTCGTCGCCCGCCGCGGCGGACACGCGCGAGAGGAAGAAGAACTCCTCGATCTTCTCGCGCACCGCGCTCAGAGCCTGCGGCGGATCGGCCGCCCGGGCCTCCTCGGCGGACCGGCTCATCACTTCGTTGAGCGCGGCATGAAGCTCGGTTCTGCCGACCGCGGCGCGGGCCCGCGTGATCTCCACTGCGCGGAGTACTCTCTCGCCGTCAGGATGACCGCCGTTGATGTTCGCGGGGTCGACCTCCTCCTTCGAAGCGTCGAGTCCCGTGTACCGGTCGAGAACTGAGAGCGTCCAGTCGATCGCAGCGCGAAGCTCGTGCGGCAGGATTCGTCCGTCGCGGTCGGTATCGAGCTCGGCCAGGAAGGCAGGGGCGAGGTCGAAGGCGGAGATCGGCGCGGCGGTTGCGATCCACCGGGTCCGAGTGAGGGCGAGTATCTGCCGCAGGTCGGATGCGTCGGCTATCCGCAGATGGCGTGTTCTACCGTACCTCGCGAAACGGGGGCCTTTCACTGGAGGAAGTATAGGCGCAGTGGCCGGCCGGATCAATGCACTGCGGCCGCTGACCCTATGCGTGTACGAAGGCCACCCGATCCGCTCCGAGATACGAGGTGAGGGTGCGGCCGACCGTGCGACGGACCGCTTCGATCTCGTGCTCGTCGTAGGTGAGCATGCCGTGGGCGCTCACGAAGGGGTGGTGAAGGACCGGCGTGTCGGATCGAGCGGCGATCATCCGGTTCGCATGGTCGAGGCCGACGCGGAAGACGCCGTAGGTCGCCGCTTCGATCGCCCGCGTCGGCACGGAAGTGAAGACCTCGGCGATCAACTCGGCGTACGCAGCCTGCCACCCCGGAAGCAGAATCACGGGGTCGAAGGCGAGCCGCACTCGCCAACCCCGCTCGATCGCTGCGCGGATCGCGATCAGACGGTTCGCGGGACTCGCGCACCCGTGCTCATGGCGTGCAGCGACGAGCGGCGGCGAGAGCGTCCAGGTGAACACGAGGTTCTCGGCCGGTTCGCTACGAAGCAGCGGCGGCGCTTTCCCTTTGGTGCGTACCTCTACCGTGACGTCCGGATGCTCGCGCGCGAAGTCGAGCCACCCGCGCACGAGCGGCAGCACCGGCTCGAAGGCCGGAATGTCGCTCAGGAACGAGACGCTCAGCCAGTAGGGGCCGCGCTTCGCCCGATCGGCCGCGGCTTCGTGGTAGTCCTCGCTGTTGACGAAGACGAGCGTGTGACCGCACGGATGCATCCCCTGCAGGAAACAGTAGTCGCAGTTGTAGACGCAGTTTCGAAGCTGGTCGTTGTACATGACCGGCAGCTCGCCCGGCGGTGCGCCCGGCCGTGCGCATACCCGCGAAGGCGCTTCGTAGAGAAACGGCGGCGAGGCAACCGCGGCGATGAGCGACGGCGCGCGTTTCTGCGCTTGAAAGCTCTCTGACGGACGTGAGAAGACCTCGTGGTACGAGGTGATCTCCACGACAGGCCGGTCGGCAAACTGAGCGACGAGCGCGCGGCCGACTGCGGTATCGGCCGCGGACGCCTCTACGTAGAGCGATCTATAGCTCGGCACGCGCGACCTCGTCGAGTGCATGCTCGATCGCCGCAAGGCGCCGCTTAGCCTCCGTCTTCGTGCCGACTCGCTGCTCGTAGTCGAACTCTTCGAGTGCCCGCGGCACCGTGCCGCAGCGAACGGCCGCCGATCGCGCTACCCGGAAGAGCCGGGCGCGTTGGGTCGCCGTTAGCCGCAGGGGATCGGCTATTCGCGCGCAGACCTCGCGCGTCGCCTGGACGTGGGTCGCGCCGTCGCGTATCCGTGCGGCCCGCAGAACCGTCTTCTCGCACCGCTTCGCGAGCGTCTCCGCGAAGGCGAGTAGGCGGGCGACATCGTTTGTACCGGCGAGAACCCCGACGACACGATGCGGCCCGAGCAGGCTGATCGAGGCGGCGAACGCTCCGGCGAAGGCATGTGAGACGGGGTGCGCGTTCGAGCTCCCGACCACCATCGAACGATCGTGCGGCGGCTGCTCGCCGGCGATTACATCAGCGTCGTTGGACCGGGCGACGGCGCTGAGAGCCTCACCGTCGTGGTCATAGAGGACATCCGGTATCCAGAGGTCACCGCCGGCATCAAGCCGGTAAACGACTCCAAGACGGTCGGGTATGCCGTCCGAGGAACCAGGAAGCGTACCGGACAGAACGACGACGACGTCGGGGTTGTGCTCGGCGACGAGACGGCCGGTCACGCCCGCCGCCGCAGGGAGCCTGCGGGGTAGCGAGATGATCGGCGGCGCCTCGCCGCCCGCGCGGGCTCCTCCGCGAAGCTTCATGTCCGAGAGGTAGAGCGTCATTCCGTCGATCCGCGGAGCACCGGGTCATCGCCTTCGCCGAGCGACTCGATGCTCGTTTCGAGGAAGGTATTCTCGTACCGCTGCGGCGGCTCGGCGTTCGCGTCTGAGCGTTCGTCGTCGCGGTCCGGGAGCCGAACGACGATGGGCACGTAGTGCTCACCGAACCCGGTAAGGACGAGCGCGCCTTCGAGGCGTTCGGCCCGTTCGACGAGCAGGCGCTCGCGCGTTCCGACGAGCGACCCGCGGTAGCGACGTTTCGCCGCCTCCGCCGCAGAGCGCACCGCCGCGCTTCGCTCGGTCTTCACTCGTGACGGCACCTGTTCGGGCAGCCGCTCGGCGCGCGTGCCGTGTCGCGGAGAGTAGGGGAAGGTGTGCACGTGACCGAACCCGATCTCGTCGATCGCGGCGAGGCTCGCGGCGTGATCATCGTCCTCTTCCGAAGGGAAACCGACGAGCAGGTCCGTGGTGATATTGAACCTCGGGTCGACCGAACGGAGATCCGCCGCCAGCCGCCGGTACTCGTCGTAGGTGTACTGTCGTCTCATGGCGAGCAGAACACGTTGCGACCCGGATTGCAGGCAGAGGTGCAGATGCGGCGCCATCCTCGGATGTTCGAAGAGACGGATGAAGCGGTCGGTGAGCCCGTCCGGTTCGAGCGAGCTGATGCGCAGCCGGTAGTCGCTCGCCCCGGACTGTCCGGGAAGGTCGAGGCACGCCTCAACGAGTCCGGCGAAGTCGACCCCGCCGTCGCGGTACCGGCTCATGTTGACGCCGGTGAGCACGATCTCGCGCGCGCCGGCGGCGACCGCTTCGGCGACCGCCGCGACGACGTGGTGCGAGCTTCTGCTGACCGCGCGGCCGCGGACCGTCGGAATGATGCAGAAGGTGCAGAAGTTGTCGCAGCCGTCCTGGACCTTGACCGTGGTGCGCGTGCGGAAGATCCGCTTCGGCACCGGGAAGTCGAAGACGTTACCGGCCGGATGGACGACCTCTCCCCGGAAATGCGCGTCGACGAGCGCCGGTATGCTCTGCTTCTGCTCGTTCGCGACGATGTAGGTTCGTCCGTCACTCTCGACCTCGTCGCGGTGACTGTTGACGAAGCAGCCGGTCAGCACGACGAGCGGCGCGGCGGCCGATGCCTCGGACGCGGCGTGCGCCGCCGCATGTGCCGCCCGACGCGCGCGGTTGAAAAGGTTGCGGCTCTTGCGGTCGGCACGGTTCGTGACGGTGCAGGTATTGACGACGTAGGCGTCGGCCGGCCCGTCGAACTCGACGATGCGGTATCCCTTCTCCTGCAGCTGCGTGGCGATCGACTCGGTCTCGAACTGGTTGAGCTTGCAGCCGAGGTCGGCGAAGGCCACGGATCGCTGTGCCGCCACGGTCAGTCCGGTTGTCGCGACGGGCCGCTCGGCGACTCCGGCCGTCGTTCTGCGGGCGCGGCGGTACGCGTCGTGCGATCGTGAGGTCACTTCAGCCGCCTCACGCAGCGTCTGCGGTTCGGCTCCGACGAGGGTGCCCTCCATGGAGAGGGGGCTTACCCGGTCTATCCGAACGGTGACGAATCGACCCATGAGATCCCGGTTGTCGGAGGCGAAACGGACGATGAGGCGGCCCTCGGTCTTGCCCGAGAGGTATCCGGGCTTGCGGTCTTCACCGTCGACGAGGAGCGACACCTCGGAGCCCACGAGCGCTTCGTTGTAGGCGAGTGAAGAGCGCTGCAGCTCGCCGCTGAGCTCGTGCAGCCGCCTTCGTTTCTCCTCGTGCGGGACGTCGTCGTCCCACCGTGCGCTCGCCGCCCCCGGCCGCGGGGAGTACATCGCGATGTACGCCATATTGTACGCGAACTCGCGCATCGCCCGGCGGGTACCCTCGAACTGCTCGTCGGTCTCCCCCGTGAACCCCACGATGATATCAGTGAACAGCGTCGCTTCAGGGATCACCGCGCGGATCTTCTCGACAATGCGCCGGTAGGTGTCTACGCGGTAGGTGCGGTTCATGCGGATCAGCACCTTGTCGTCGCCGGACTGAATGGGCAGGTGGAGCTGCCGGGCGAGGACCGGGTAAGCTGCGATCGCCTCCAGTACTTCGTCGCTCATGTCGTGCGGATGCGGAGAGGTGAAATAGGTCCAGAAGCGCGCGTTCGTGTCGTTTCCGATCTCGCCTATCCGGCGCAGAAGCTGCGGAAAGGTGATCTCCTCTTCGTTTCGACTGCGGCGGTCGAGTCCGTACGAGTTCACGTTCTGCCCGAGTAGCGTGATCGAGCGATAGCCGGAGGCGACGAGTCGGCGCACCTCCGCGAGGATCAGGTCGCTCGGGCGGGAGACTTCGCGCCCGCGCGTGTAGGGAACCGCGCAGAAGGTGCAGAACTTGTCGCAGCCGTTCTGGATGGGAACGTATGCCTCGAACCGTGAAGAGTAGGCAGGTTCGACGTTCCAGTAGCCGGAGGCAGGATCGTCGTTCGCCCGCCGGTTCACATCCTGCGCGGCCGCGCGCAGAGAAACCGGGCTCACCACCCCGTACTGCCGCAGCATCTCCGGTAGCTGCGGCAGCTCGTTGATCGTGAACAGGAAATCGAAACGGTCCATGAACTTCTCTCGGTCGCCAGGAAGCACACACCCGGAGATAAAGGTGAGGATGTTTCGCTCCTTCTTCCATTCGTTCCACTTGTGGATCCGCGTGTAGACCTTGTCAATCGCCTTCTGCCGCACCGAGCACGCCACCACACCGAGCAGATCGGCCTCGTCCTCGCGCTCGGTGCGTTCGCAGCCGAGCGATTCGAGCACCGCGTGGATGCGTTCGGAGTCGGAGAGGTTCATCTGGCAGCCGAAGGGGACGAGGTGATACCGCATTAGAAGTAGACCTCCGCGTAGAGGTGCTCCGGAGCCACCCCGTGGCCCTTGAGGATGTCGAAGGCCTCGTAGATCATGTCGCAGTTTCCGCAGAGGTAGCACCGGGTGTCCGGGTCGACCGGATGCTCGCGCAGGTAGTCGGTGACACGTCCGGCGACAACCGAACCGGCGGCCGACCGGCCGTCGCCGGTGATCGATGCCGGATCTTTCGAGAGGCAGGTCGTCAGGCGGTCGGACGCGAAGGCGTTGTGGTCGTAGCGCTCGCTCGCGGTTCGCACCCCGTGCAGCAGCCGATAGTCGAGGTCCGAATAGCTGCCGGCGAAACAGTGGAAGGGGCTGATGCCGGTTCCGGTGGCGATGAAGAGCAGCGGCCGGCGTCGGTCCGGCTCGTCGATCGTGAAGAAGCCGAACGGTCCGTCCACCTCGAGCTCGTCGCCGGGACGCGCGCGGCGCAGTTTGCGCGAGACGAGTCCGCCGTCAATCTCCTTCACGAGTATCTCAAGGAAGTCGGCCTCGATCGGCGAGTAGACGGAGTACTCGCGCATGTCGATCTCGCCCTTTACGCCGACGCTCACGTACTGGCCCGGTTCGAACGTGAGATCGCGGCGATCGAACCTCAGGACGTACGTCGACTCGGTGAGATCACGGATCCCATGCACGCGGGGCGGCGCCCGTCTCACGTCTGTCGTCTGTGTCATCGTAATGCCATGCGCCATACCAATGGTCCTCGCCCCTATACTATGATAAAGTGACTCAACTTTACAGTAGGTGGGCGCGAGGCTGTACTCGCGTCTGCTCGAGGCCTATTATAGAGATACCCACAACGCAGGAGTTGAAGCTAATGGGCGACCAGAGCCGAGTCAATCCAAAGCCTGAATGGCTCAAGATAAAGCTGAACACCAACACGAACTTCAGGTATCTGAAGGGGGTGATGCGCGAGCAGCGCCTGACGACCGTGTGCGAAGAGGCGAAGTGCCCGAATATACACGAGTGCTGGGGCGACCACCGGACGGCGACCTTCATGATCCTCGGCGATACGTGCACCCGGCGGTGCCGCTTCTGCGCAGTCAAGACCGGACTGCCGCGGGTGCTCGACCGCGACGAGCCGCGGCGAGTTGCCGAAAGCGTCGCCGCGATGGAACTCGACCACGTCGTGATCACGATGGTCAACCGCGATGAGCTTGCCGACGGCGGGGCTTCAGTGATGGCGGAGACCGTGTGCCGGATCCACGATGCGTGCGACACGACGGTCGAGGTTCTCTCGTCGGACCTGATGGGCGACGAGGAGAGCGTTCGTCTCGTGTGCGAGAGCAGGCCGGAGATCATGAGCCACAACCTGGAGACGGTCCGACGCCTTACCCCGAGGGTCCGCTCGCGGTCCACCTACGAGCGCTCCCTGCGATTCCTGCGCCTCGCAAAGGAACTCGACCCGGACTCCGTTACCAAGTCGAGTCTGATGCTCGGACTCGGAGAGAACCGGGAAGAGGTACTCGAGGCGATGGACGACCTGCTCGCGCATGACGTCTCATTGCTCAATCTGGGGCAGTACCTTCAGCCGACTCGGACGCACCTCGCGGTCAAGAAGTACTGGACTCCTGCGGAGTTTGCCGAGCTGCGCTCACGCGCGCTCGAGAAGGGTTTTCGCCATTGCGAAGCCGGGCCGCTTGTGCGATCATCCTACCACGCCGGAGAGCAGTACGAGACGTACCGCCGGCAATTTCACCCGCTCTACCAGGAGCAATCGGGGGAGTGATCCCCGTACCCATATCACGTCGCGGAGCAGGAGCATATGCAGAACACTCTCATTCACCAACGTCGGATTCGCCAGTTCATCGATCGCGTCGTCGAGCAACGCTACGGGACGACCGTCCCACTCGAGGTGAGCTACACCTACGACCGGCGACGTCCCATTCCGGTCGACGAGCTCAAGTCGCGGAAGTGGAAGCCCATCTCCCCGGGTACTCGTTGGGGTGAGCTGTGGGGCAGCGCCTGGTTTCGGGTCAATGGGACCGTGCCGGCGGAGCTTGCCGGGAGTGAGGTGGTGGCGCTCGTGAACCTCGGGGCCGAAGGGTGTGTCTTCAGGAACGGCTATCCGCACCGGGGGTTGACCGACCCCCCGCGCGGCGGCGGCTTCGGGACCGGCAAGCGACGAATACCGCTCTTCACGACCGCCCGCGGCGGGGAGAACGTCGATCTGGTGATCGAGGCCGGCGCGAACGCCCTGTTCGGGTACCACGGCCACCAGGAGTTCGTGCTTCATCAGGCCGAGCTTGCGGTGTTCAACCGGGATCTGTGGCAGATCGGACTCGATCTCGACTTCCTTTACGAGCTCTACGAGGCCTTACCCGAACGCAGTGTGCGCGCGCGGCGGATACTCGCTTCGCTCGACGAGGCCGCGAACGTCTGGGCCGAAGGACGCGGGGCTCAGGAGGTGCGAACGATCTGCGCACGACTTCTCAAGCCGCGTGCGAGCGCGAGCGCGACGACGGTCTGGTCGGTGGGTCACGCCCACCTGGACCTCGGTTGGCTCTGGCCGGTCCGCGAGACCCGCCGCAAGGCGGGGCGCACCTTCGCGACGGCGCTTCGGATGCTCGAGGAGTATCCGGATTACGTCTTTGGGGCTTCGCAGCCGCAGGCATTCGACTGGGTGAAGCACGACTATCCGGCGCTCTACGAGGAGGTGAAGCAGGCGGTCGCGAAGGGGCGCTTCGAGTGCCAGGGCGCGATGTGGGTCGAACCGGACATGAACATCACCGGCGGCGAATCGCTCGTGCGACAGCTGCTGTTCGGGAAACGCTTCTTTCGCGAGGAATTCGGCAAGGAGATCAGGAATCTCTGGCTGCCGGACGTCTTCGGGTATTCGGCGGCGCTGCCGCAGATTCTCAAACTTGCCGGCGTCGATGTCTTCATGACGCAGAAGATCTCCTGGAACGAGAGCAATACCTTTCCGCATCACACGTTCGAGTGGGAGGGGATCGACGGTACGAGGATCAGAACGCACTTCCTGCCTATGAACACGTACAACGCCAACAATACCCCGGGACAGCTCGTCAAAGGCGAGGAACGCTACGCGCAGGCCGACGTCTGCGATGATTGGCTCAACCTCTACGGTATCGGCGACGGGGGAGGCGGACCTTCGAGACGCCACGTTGAGTATGCGCTGCGGGCCGCGAATACCGAAGGGCTACCCAGGGTGAAGCTCGCCGCGGCCGAGCAGTTCTTCACGAAGATCGGCAGGATACCCGACGAACGTCTGCCGCTCTGGCGGGGCGAGCTCTACCTGGAGCTCCATCGGGGCACCTACACGACTCAGGGCCGCATGAAACAGCTCAACCGCCGGCTCGAGCATTCGCTGCGGGACGCGGAGTATCTGGCTGCCATCGCAGGTCTCGACCAACGCAAGGCGACCGAGGTCATCTGGAAGGAGATGCTGCTGAACCAGTTCCACGACATCCTGCCCGGCAGCTCCATCACCATGGTGTACGAAGAGGCAAACGCCCAGAGCGAAAAAAATCTCGGCACACTCGAGGAACTGAAGGCCGAGAGCCTTGCGCGGCTGCACGGCCGCATGCCCCGGACTCCGCGAGCATGGGCCGTGCACAACAGCCTGAGCTGGGACCGACGTGCGCTGGTTGAGATTCCCTTCGCCGGGGAGGCTTCTGCGATCGTGCGTGACGCCGCGCAGCGCACGCTCCCGACCCAGGTCGTGGACGGCGGGTTGCTCGCGAGCGTCTCGATTCCTTCAATGGGGTATACGTCGGTGAGCGTTGAGCAGACCGGGCCCGCGGATGCGGGCGCCTCCACGCCATTCCGCGAGGTGAAGGGCAGCGTGAAGCGCCTCGAGAACGGGCTCATTCGCGTGGAGCTCGCCTCCGACGGTACGATCGCCTCGATCTACGACAAGGAGCACGAGCGGGAGGTGCTTGCCGACGGTGCGAACCGATTTCTGCTCTGGGAGGACCTTCCGTACAGCTGGGATGCGTGGGATATCAGCCACTACTACCGGGACACGACTCCGGAGCAGGCGGTGCTGAGCGAGCGTACGCTCGCGGAGAGCGGCCCGGTCCGGGCCGTGATCGAGCAGGTGCTCACCGTCGGTTCGTCGTCGGTCCGCCAACGGATCGTGCTCGAGGCCGAGAGCCGCATGGTGAGGATCGAGAACCGCGTCGACTGGAACGAATCGCACAAACAGCTTCGCGTCCAGGCGATTCCCGCGATCCACGCGCTCGAGGCGAACTACGAGATTCAGTACGGCACGGTTCGAAGGCCGGCGCACGGGAACACGAGCTGGGACGCCGCGCAGTTCGAAGTCGCCGGGCAGCGTTTTGCCGACTACTCGCAGGACGACTACGGTCTGGGCCTGGTCAACGACTGCAAGTACGGGCATTACATCCGCGACGGAGTAATGGAGCTTACGCTGCTTCGAAGCCCCAAGGATCCCGATCCGGTCGCCGACATAGGAGAGCACGAGTTTACCTTCGGCTACTACCCGCATGCCGGGAGCTGGCAGGAGAGCGAACTTCTCGAATCGTCGCACGAGCTCAACAGCCCGGTGATCGTGCGTCCTCTCGCCGGGGCGGTCGATGCGCCCGTGAGTGAGTTCTCACTCTGCTGCGGCGATGTCAAGATCGAGGTGGTCAAGCGTTCGGAGGACTCAGACGCGACGGTCCTGCGCCTCTACGAGACGCGCGGTCGTGACCACGAGCTGCGCCTGCGGTCGCGCCGCGCGGTGAAACGGATGGAGGAGGTAAACCTTCTCGAGGGGGAACCGGCGAAGGTGTCCGGGGTGAAGGCGTGCCGCGAGGAAGGCTTCGCGTCCGAGGCCACTCTTGCCTTTGGACCGTACCAGATTCGGACCTTCCGGCTCGCCTTCAAGTCCGAGGCATAGGCGACAGCTCGACGGAGAACACGTCGGCATACCGCGAGCCGCCGGCGGAGAGCTCGCTCCTGACGAGGACGAGCTCTCGGGCGCGGAATGAGACCGGTTGCACACGCACTGAGTCGAGCGCCGCGCTGATACGCCGCCGCTCGTCGTGCGACGCGCTGCGGCGCACATAGCCCATCGTCACATGCCCGCGAAACGGCTTGCGGTGGTCGCCGAGCCCGCTGAACGCGCCGCGAATCCGCGCGGCAACGTCCGTGAGGCGTCGGCCGGTGTCGTCTATCGTGAGAATCAGCGTTCGAGGGCGCCGGGCGCTCGGGAAGGCGTCGGCCGATGCAAGGCGAAGCCCGGGTTTCTCCTCGACGCGTTGAGCGAGTGCGCGCATGGTCTCCTGAATGGACGGTATCAGGGTCTCCGGCGTATCTCCAAGGAAATGGAGAGTCAGGTGGTAGTTCTCTTCGCAGAGCCACCGTACGGGACCGCCGCCGGCCCGGCCCTGACCGTCCGCGCGTTCGGCGATTCGTTCGGCGATGCGATCGGCGACCGACGCGATCTCACGGCACGCCTCCTCAGAGGGCCGTACCGCGACGAATAGTCTGAGCTGATCCATTATGGCTATAGTATACCCATGTCCGAACGCGTCAGAGATCTCGAGAGACTGATCGCCTACCATCAGGAGCGGTACTACAACGGCGAGCCGGAGATACCCGACGGCGAGTTCGATCTCCTCTGGGACGAGCTCGCCCGAACCGACCCGACGAGCCCGCTGCTCGTGCGGGTTGGATCCGACTCTGCCGACGGATACCCCAAACGAGAGCACATTATGCCCATGGGCAGTCAGGATAAGGCTGCCGACCCGCAGGCGTTTCTGAGATGGGCCGAGCGAGCCGGACTCGACGAGTTCATCGTGCAGCTCAAGATGGACGGAGCCGGTATCGAATTGCAGTACGAGTCGGGTGAGTTTCGCTACGGGGTTACGCGCGGCGATGGAATCGCAGGCGACGATATAACGGCGAATGTGCGCAGGATGCAGGGCGTGATTGCGTCGCTGCCCGATCGCTTCACCGGCGCCGTACGCGGGGAGGTGATGCTTCGCCGCGAGACGCACCGGACAAAGTACGGCGAGAAGGCGAACCCCCGCAACGCGGCGAACGGTCTGATGAAACGCAAAGATGGAGTTGGAGCCGAGGACCTGGAAATCGTGTGCTACGATGCGCTCTCGTCGATAAGGGACGATTTCTTCGGCTGCGAAGAGGAGAAGCTCGACTGGCTCTCGAGAAACGGATTTCATGTCGTGGCGTTCGCGAAGTTCAGCGAACCGGCTCAGATCATCGAACACCGGGCCGCGGTGGCGGCACGCCGCGAAGCCTATCCGTTCGACATCGACGGTCTCGTCGTAAAGGGGCAGGAGATCGACCTGGATGACATGCGGCGATCGCGGCCTGAGCGCCAGATCGCGTTCAAGTTCGAGCTCGAGGAGGCGGCGAGCACGCTGCGGGAGGTGGTGTGGAGTTCCTCCGGAGCTCTCTACACGCCGATCGGGATCATCGATCCGGTTCGGCTTGCCGGCACGACGGTGAAACGAGCGAATCTGGTGAACCCCCGGCTGATCCGTGAAATGGACCTGCGCATCGGCTCCCGAGTCGCAGTCACCAAGCGCGGCGAGATCATCCCCAAGATAGAACGGGTCCTCGAGAACCCGCCGAACGCGCCGCCGGTCACCTTACCCGGAACCTGCGAGCGCTGTGGTACTCCGCTCGTTGACGAAGGCGCCCGGCTCTCGTGCCCGAACCAGGGTTGTCCCAAGCGCGCCTACTACCGCCTCAGGAAGTGGCTCGATGTGCTCGACATCCGGGACTTCGGCGATGCGATCCTCACGCGGCTCTTCGAGTCCGGAAGAGTCGTCGAGATCGCCGATCTCTACACGCTTGAAGAGGACGATCTGACACGCTTCGAACGCATGGGCGCCACGCTCGCAAGGAAGATTCTGCGTAACCTCTACGCGTCGCCGACGGTACCGCTGACCCGTTTTGTCGCCGGGTTCAACATCGAGGGAGTAGGCACCCTAATCGTGGACAAGCTCGTAGCGAGCGGTCTTGATACGCTCTCGAAGCTGCGCGCCGCGACTCCAGAGGAGCTCGCCCGTATCAACGGAATCGGTGAGGTGCTCGGCGGCGCCATCGCGAGAGGTCTCGAGGATCTCGGACCCCGGATGGACGCCGTGATCGCCGGCGGCAGGGTCGCAATAGCCGCTCCCGCCGGCGGACCGCTTCTCGGTCGGAGCTTCTGCTTTACCGGGACGCTCTCGACCATGACCCGCTCGCGTGCGCAGGACCTCGTGCGGCAGGCAGGCGGGACGGTTGTCTCATCGGTGGTCCGCGGCCTCTCCTGCCTCGTCACCAACGACGCCGGCTCGGGCAGCAGCAAGAATCGCAAGGCAGTCGAGCTCGGTGTGCCGATCATCGATGAGCCGGCATTTCTCGAGCTCGTCGGGCGTACCGAAGAAAGCGATTGATGGTCGTTGATTCCACCGGTACACTTGGGCCGTGGGTGTACCGTGAGCGACGACGAATATGCGATTGAGCCGGATCAGGTCGATGGGGCCGATGGCGAGGTGACCGACGCAGACATGCACGTGGATCCGCAGGATCTGCGTGAGGAGATCCAGGACTACTACCTCCCGACGCAGCTTGTCGATGCGATAATCGAGATGGGTGGTATCCCGACGACCAGCGAGGTGATGACCGTCGGGGTCGGCTTCATCGACATTGCCGACTACACCTATCTGTCGCAGTTTCTCAGTCCGCAGGAGAACCAGGACGTGCTCAACGGCCTCTATACCGCGTTCGCCGGTGTGTTGCGCCGGCACGGCGGGTACCTCAACAAAATCGAGGGCGACAGCCTGATGTTTCACTACGGCGGGAACATTGACCGGCGGGTGAGAGGCCTCAGCGACGAGGAGGCCGAGCGGTATATCGCCCGGGAGCTCTTCTTCACGTGCGTGGAGATGCAGCGAGTCTGTTCGCTCTTCAACCAGGCGAACGAGCGCTTCCTGCTCGAGGGGGTGAGCGACGAAGCCAAGAGCGCCCTCAGACGTGCCTTCAATATCATCTCCACGCTGCGCAACTCCTTTGAGCTGTCTCGGTCGATCAACGCCATGTTTCAGATCCGCATCCGGATCGGGGCCAACATCGGTGAGGTGACGATCGGGAACTTCGGTCCCGACGGAGCGAAGCAGTGGGACGTCGTCGGGACGGCAGTGATCGATGCGAAGCGCATGGAATCCACCGCGCCGATCGGGGGGCTGCGGATCAGTAAGGCTCTCTATGACAAGCTCGTCGAGACGAACATCGCGAATGACTACTATGAACGGTTCAAGCGAGAGGCCCTCGTCCTCGACAGCTACTACCGCAGTATCACGCGGGAAGAGCTGTTCAAGTACAGCGAGGTACAGCTCAAGGACAAACGCGGGGCGTCATTCCAGACCTACAGCGTTCAGGTGACGCCGAACCTGCCCGAGTCGATCGGAGCGCAGGTCGCCGATCTGCTCTCGATGGGGCCGAGCGGGGCCGACCGGGTGCTCGACCTTCTGAAGTACTATCGCGGCAATCGGTATGTGATCAGCGCGATCGAGGACACCTTCGGCCGCGTGGGCGTCTCCATGCGCAAGAGCTACATGGTCGAGATCATGTATCCGCATCAGCTTGAGAAGATCCGTTCCCGGTTCGACAACGATGCGCGCAGAGTAGCCGAACACGTCGACGGTTACTTCTCGCTCTATGACATCCTCGACAAGCTGGGGCGGTTCCAGGACATCGTCAAGCAGGGGCAGGAGGCGTCCGGCGGACCTATCGAGTTCCGCGGATACGGTCACTACATGCAGCAACAGGAGCATCGCATCCGTTCGGCCTACGAACGCAGCCGCAGCCAGCTCGTGCAGCGTGCCTACTTCTTCAATGTCGTCTTTCCGCTCATCTTCGAGAGTATTCGCTCGTCGATACTCGAATATCAGCAGGAGTCCGAGGAGCTTGAGACGCTCGCCGGCGCGTAGCGTCTCCATGCGGCTGGTATCTCGCGCGGTGCCCCGTTGAGGTGCGCGATGATCCGCTTCGCTGCATTCTGTGCCCCGATGATATTCGGGGCCGACGGCCCGAGCTCCTGCTCGGCGAGAGGCCCGACGAGATAGAGGCCCGGGGCCCACTGGAGCGAGGAATCGGGGATCGGGTATCCGAGCTGATCCGTCGGCAATGATCCGGCCGACGACTCCATGGCCGATTGCAGCAAGCCCTCTGCCGGCCGAGCCGGGGCGAAACCCGTTGCAGGAACCACGAGGTCGGTGCGGTAGACGCGTGCCTGCGGACCGCTTCCGGCGAGTTCAACCGCCGAGCCGGGCGCCTCCCGGGCTTCAGTGATATGGTCTTCGATCCATTCGAGCGCCCCTTCGTCGATCGCCGAAGCGACCTCGCGTGCAAGGTCCGGCGGGATCGACCCCGGGTGTCGCGCCGCCTCGAGGACCGCCCGTCGTTCTTCCGGGTCGCGTATCGAGAGGTAACGTGCCATGCATGCCGGGCCTATGTAGCATGGGTCCGAGTCAAACTGGTGAACGGTCAGGGGCGTCCGCGAGATGAGGCGTACCGGCGCAGAGGGAACGGTTTCGTTGCGCCTTTGAGATTGCTCAGCGAGTCTGAGCGCGAGGTGGACCGCAGACGTCCCGCCGCCCACAACCACCGGCGATCGCGCGTAGCGCGCTAGCTCGAGCGAAAAGTTCGGGTCGAACACATGACGGATTCGGTGCGATGCGCAGTTCCTGCTCCAGCACGGCTCGTGCAGCCGGTCCGACCTTCCCACCGCCAGAACCACGCGTCGTGCGCTCATTCGTCGTCCGTCAGCCAGGAGAATCGTCCAGATTCCCTGGTCCCGGAAAATGGCCTCGGCGCTTGCCCGGACCCAGCACCCGTCAATGCCGCTCTCCGCGATCCGGGCGGAAGCGTGTGCCCGAAAGAGTGTTACCGAGGGGCGGGCGTACGGTGTCACGGTGTGCCCTGTGAGGTCCCAGCCCTCTGCGCGTGCCCATGCGAGGAGGCTCGTGAAGTCCGGGGCCACCGAGTGGGCCGCGGGAGACCTGAGGTAACGCATCCCACACTGCGCCACCCGTCGATTCCAGGCTTCGAGAGGCTTGCGGTTCGGGTCGATGATACGGATTCCGCGCCGGTCCGTACCCGTGTACCGAAGCAGCGCCTGCGCGATCACGCATCCGTGGATGCCGCCGCCAACAATGAGCCAATCTACCATCAAGGCAAGAATAGTGCCCCCGGAACAACACGGCAAGATTGCCGAATTGGACTGACCGTAGTAGAACGTACCAATGGACAACGACATTCTCGTGATCGGCAGCGGGCACAACGGCCTCACTGCGGCAGCGTATCTCGCGAAGTGGGGGTACAAGGTTACCGTGCTCGAACGGCGCGCGACGATTGGCGGGGCGGTGTGCACCGAGGAGATGTTCGGAGGCTTCAAGCTCGACGTCGGTGGCTCGGCGCACTTCATGATCCATCACACGCCAATCGTGAAGGATCTCGAGCTCGAAGAGTACGGACTCGAATACATTCCGCTCGATCCGTTCATGACTGCGCCGTTTGACGACGGGAGCTCGATCAGCTTCTACCGCGATCTCGACCGCACC
>SLST01000544.1 GCA_007130265.1 Spirochaetales bacterium | reverse complement strand
GATGACCTGATCGTCGCTGCTTTCAGGAACTGCGGGGCTCGCGGGGTAGCGACGGGACCGACAGGAGACCGTACATCCGAGTGACCGCCTGACGGATCTGAGCGGCGGTCGTTTCGTCGAGCTGCGCCACTAGCCCGCCGGTTCTTCGGCGCGAGACGGTGCGGATCTGGTCTACGGCTACCTCGCCTTCTCTTCCGTCCACCACAGTCTGGACTCGAAACGACCATCGCGGGTGGGCGGTGCTGGTCAGCGGGCACACAACAACCGTCTTGAGGCGGCGATTCATCTCGTTGTCGCTGATCACCACCGCAGGTCTGCGCTTCGCAGGTTCGCTGCCCACGACCGGATTCAGGTCGACCCAGTAGACGGCGTATCTACTGATCATCCGGCTCGTCCGAAGGCACGGCCTCATCGTCATCTGCGGCAGTTGCCTCCCACTCGAGCCATTCGCTGCGCTCCGCCATGTCCCGGGCCATCTCAGCGTAGGCCTCGCTCCAGGATACCATTCCCTCGCGAGCAGGCGTCTTCTCTATGAGAATGCCCTCACGAGTCCTCTTGAGATCAACCTGGCTGCCTTCCTCCGGGCCGTAGAGGTCAAGAAGCGCCCGGGGAATCCGGATACCGCGCGAGTTCCCGATCCGCGTGGTCTTCGTGATCATGTAACCACGGTGTCTACGTTGCGGTATCTGCCAATACCTGGCGTCGCTGCGCTCTCTTCCAACCGACGCGGAGTAGAAAAGGGGAGATGCGGGGCCATGGTGCTCTGTCGTTCTGCAGCTCTGCCTGCTGCGCGGATCGGCGTCGGCCCGGTCGAAGCTCGGGCGCTTCGTAGAGAAGGAGCTCTTTCTTCTCCCTTGCCATACGCGCCCCTCTTGTGCGTACCCTGGTCCGCGAGGATCAGTGAACGGAGTACAGCCCGGCGCAACGACGTCGGCAAGTCCGCCGGACCGGGAAGAGGAAATCGTCCGTGGACTGTGCCGACGATCCACCGTGACCCGTCTGACCGGCTCCTGGTGAGCCGGTCCATCACCCGCTCACGTCCTGATCGACGCGAGCGCGTCGGCGACCTACTGTGAGTCGATCAGCGCCTCCCCGTTGGCGTACTCAACAAGCAACTCTCCGACGCGGCGATAGAACCGGTGGGCGAGCGTCTTCGGGTCGGGGCGGACCGCGACGACTTCTCGGTAGAGCAGACCCAGATCGTGTTCGTCCACGAACGCCCGCAGAAGCCACCCAAGGAAACCCTCTGCGGTCAGGAGCTCGCGTTCGAGATCGGCAGCCACGGACATGCGCGTCGGCATGACTCAGGTATAGCACGAACTGCTGCGCGAGGAGCGCTTTGCCCTTCCCGCGCATCCGGGGTAGGATAAGGCCGTGATCGACCTCTCCGAGCGCATCCCGCACTGGGCAGTCGTGCCCGGCTCGCTCGTGCTCACCGTCATCATAGGCCTCACAGACCTGCTGAATGGATACGAGATGTCGATCTCCATCCTCTATCTGTTACCCGTTTCCTTCGCGACCCTTGCCGGCGGCGAGACGTACGGGTTCCTTACCTCCCTCGTCTGCGCCGGCGTGTGGCTGGCCGCGGATCTCTTCTCCGGGCACCCGTACTCGTTTGCTACCATACCGTACTGGAACGCCCTTGTTCGGCTCGGCTACTTCAGCCTGCATACGCTTTTGCTTTCAGCCCTCGTGCGTGCGATTCGCCCGCGGCAGGAAATGCTCGGACGCGACCCGCTGACCGGCGCCCACAGCTGGCGCCACCTCGCGGAACCGATTGTCGCCGAGATGTCGCGCGCTCGCCGCGCGAATCGTCCTCTGACGCTCTGCTACTTCGACCTGGATAACTTCAAGATGGTGAACGATTCGCTCGGGCACGGAACCGGCGATGAGCTTCTGCGGGCGGTCACCGAGGCCATCCACGCCGTGATCCGGCCGTCGGACGTGCTGGCGCGAGTGGGCGGCGACGAGTTCATCGTCTTCCTCCCTGAAGCCGGGTACGAGCCGGCCCATGCCGTCCTTGACCGACTGAGCCGCCAAGTAGAGGCGGAGCTCGAGCACGTGACCTGGCCGCCCGAGCATCCGGCCGCGGATTCGGCGTCGGCTTGATCCATAGTATGATCTGGAGGTACCCATGAAACCACTGCGCGCAGGGCTCGTCGGACTCGGATTCGGCGCCGAGTTCATACCCATCTACCAGGCTCACCCGGACGCGGAGATCGCCGCGATCTGCCGGCGCACCGAGTCGAAGCTCAACGAGATCGGCGACCGGTTCGGGATCGCGCGTCGGTATACCAGGTATGAGGATCTGCTGGCCGACTCTGATGTCGACTTCGTCCACATCAACTCGCCCATCCCCGATCACGCGCCGCAGACCATCGCGGCGCTCGAGGCGGGTAAGCACGTGGTCTGCACCGTGCCCATGGCGACTACGGTCGACGAGTGTCGGGAGATCGTGCAGCTCGTGCGGGAGACGGGCCTCAGCTACATGATGGCGGAAACCGTCGTTTACAGCCGCGAGTACCTCTTCGTGAAAGAGATGTACGATAACGGCGAGCTTGGTGAGATCCAGTACATGCAGGCGTCGCACCCGCAGGATATGGAGGGGTGGCCCGACTACTGGAAGGCAATCGTCCCCATGCACTACGCCACCCACGTCGTGAGTCCGGTACTCGCGATGGTGGGGGGGCTCGCCGATCATGTGAGCTGCTTCGGATCGGGCCGCACCAACGACGAGTGTGCGACCCTCTCCGGGAATCGCTTCGCAGTGGAGTCGTGCCACATCAAGGTGAAGGACTCCGACGTTGCCGCGCATATCTGGCGCTTTCTCTGGGATACCGCGCGGCAGTACCGGGAGAGCATCGACGTGTACGGTACGAAGAAGTCGTTCGAATGGCCTCTCGTGGAAGGCGAGAGACCGGTGATCCACACGGCGAAGAAACCGGAGTCGGAGATCGCAAGCAGGGTCGTTGTGCCCGACTATGCTCACCGGTTGCCGGAGCCCATCCGCAAGTTCACGACCGGGGTGGCCGACGAGGCGCACCTCTCGTTCATCCAGGGTGGCGGCCACGGTGGGTCGCACCCGCACCTTGTCCATGAGTTCGTCTCCGCGCTGCGCGAAGGGCGCGAGCCTTTTCCCAACGCGGCGACCGCGGCAAACTGGACCTCCGTGGGGATCTGTGCGCACGAGTCGGCGCTCGCCGGCGGCGAGTGCGTGACGATCCCAGACTACCTGGCCAAGGAGCTCGTATGATCGGCGTAATCGGACTGGGAAACATGGGAAGCGGGATCGCCACGACGCTCTTGCGCAAGTCGTTCGAGACCGTCGTCTACGACATAGACGCTCGGCGCATGAAGCCGCTACAGGAAGCAGGGGCGCAAGCCGCGGCGGATGTGGCGGATCTCTGCGCGCGGTGCGACACGGCGCTTCTGAGCCTGCCCTCGTCGCGCGTGACGGTGGACGTGATCGAGCATCAGGTCGTGCCGGCCGCGCGGGAGGGGATGGTCGTGATCGATCTGGGGACGACCGTTGTCCGCGAGACCGAGCGCCTTGCGGCGCTCCTTCGCGAGCGCGGGGCCTCCATGATCGACGCGCCGGTGAGCGGAGGAAGCGCCGGCGCAGCGGAGGGCACGCTCTACGTTTTCGCCGGCGGCGAGCGATCCGCCTTTGAGACGAGCCGGAAGGTGCTCGAGGCGATTGGCGGGGCGAAGGTGACCTACTGCGGCGAGAGCGGCCGCGGACAGGTGGTCAAGGGAGTCAACCAGCTCGCCATGGGGCTCGTGGAGGCCGCCTTCATCGAGTCGATTGCCTACGGCGTGGCGGGAGGAGTCGAGCCCGGCGTGATCCGGGAAGCCGTGGGCGGCGACAGCGGGTGGCGGGCGGACTTGAAGCGGATCGCGGAAAGGATCGATAAGGGGGAGGGCGATCTCATGGACACGAAGTACGCCGAGTACGGGTACTTCAGGGACGAGGCAGAGCGCAAGAGCTTCCCCTCGCCCATCCTCGCCGCGCTCTCAACCTTCATGTCGCAGTTCCCCGCGACGGGCCGCGACAACATGAACCGCCCCTATCCACCGCTCTGGTCCGCGCTCTTGGGAGGCGCCGGGAGGAGCGATCCGGCGACGAGCACCACTCCCCGCGGCGCTCGCACTCCGGGGGACGCCCGATGATCCGCCTCGCATGCGCCTCGCTCTCCTTCGACGGATTCGGCGACGAGGACTTCGTGAAGACCTTTACCAACGCTCGCGACGCCGGATACAGCCATCTCGAGCTCAACTGCTGGTACCCGCGCACGCTCACGCCCGCGAAGACGCGTGACATCGTCTCCCGGTGCCGCGACACCGGACTGTCCGTCGGGTCGATTCACGTGTCGAGCTTCGGCGGGGAGGGGAGTCACGGGCTGACGAAGGATCTATGCCACAAGCTGCGCTGCATCGCCGCGCTCAAGGAGCTCGGCGGGACGGTGCTCTGCGCGAGCGGCGCGGGCCGGGGGAAGGAGGGCCGTCTCGACGCGATCGTCGCCGTCCTGAAGGAGCTCTTGCCCGCGGCGGAGGAGGCAGACGTTCTCGTGAGCCTCGAGAACCACGCGTCGAACAACCTTGAGAACCTCGACGACTACCGGCACATCTTCGACAGCCTCGACTCGCCGGCGCTCGGCATTTGCATGGACACCGGCCACTTCGAAGCCGCGTCGGTCTCGCTCGACGACCTGATCGACGAGTTTGCCCCCAGCATCAACCACATCCACCTCAAGGAGAACCGCACCTTCGGCGCGAAGGAGTTCGTCCGTTTTGGCGAGGGCACGACCGACAACGCGCGCGCCGTGGAGCGGATGATCGACTCGGGCTACTCGGGCTACCTCGTGGTCGAGCTCTCGCCGGAAATAGGCGCCACCGACGGCCGTCCCTTCACGATCGACGACGTGAGGAAACCGGTAGGTATGTTCTCGAAGTACGAACGGGAGTAGGCGCCGAGCCCTCTTGCCGCTCGCCCCGGTCCGGTCTAGAATCAGGCGCATGCCGAACCCTGAGTGCGCACCTCCCGAAGTCCACGAGTCCCTGACCGATGGCCTGCGCTACGTCGAGACGATCGACGAGTCGGGCCGCTGGCGATCGCGGCGCTGCTGCCTCCACCTGGAGGGCGAAGAGGAGCCGGTGAGCAGCCTGGTTCTTCACTCGCTCTCCGTGCGCCTCGGCGCGACGGCGCTTCCGGCGGAGGGTGTGGGCGGCGTGCAGACCCGGCCCGACCACCAGCGTCGCGGCCATAACGAGCGCCTGATAACCCGGGCGCTCCGCGGAGCGAAGGAGCGCGTCCCGGCGGTCTTCCTCTACGGCATCGAGCGCTACTACACGCGGTTCGGCTTCGCCACCTGCCTCTCCGAGAGCTCGATCGACCTCTGGGTCCGCCGGACGAAGGATCTCTCGACGCCGGCCGACCTTACCATCAGGGAGGCCGACGAGGCGGACCTCCCCGCGATGATCGCGCTGTACAACGAGCTGCACGCCGCGCGACCGTGGACGCTCGTCCGCGACGAGTCGATGATCGCCTCGCTGCGCCACCGCACCCCCTGGAAGTCCCGGCCGGACGTCCTGCTCTTCGAGCGCTCGGGGTCCGCCGTCGCTTACGCCGCGATCGCACACTACCCCTTCGGCTGGAACGGGCG
The DNA here is from genome assembly GCA_007130265.1 of Spirochaetales bacterium. Taxonomy (GTDB): domain Bacteria; phylum Spirochaetota; class Spirochaetia; order DSM-27196; family SLST01; genus SLST01. Next base: position 1,032 of record SLST01000544.1, on the reverse strand, counting down.
CGCCTTCACCGTCCTCGAAGCAGGCGCGCGCACCCTCGCCGACGCGCACGCGCTCCTCGCGGAAGCCTCGCGCCGTTGCCGTGAGCTCGACCTCGAGCAGCTCACCATCCACGAGCCGCGCGACGGCACGATCGGAATCGCCTGCCGCGCGCTCGGCTGCACGCTGACCGAGCACACCGCACCCGACGGCGGCGGGATGGGCGTGCTTCTCGACCGCCGGGCCGTCGTGGAGGCGCTTGCCGACGAGCTCATGCGCCGTGCCGCCGCCGCCCCGGCCGGCGCCGTCTCCCACCTCCTCGCGCCGCTTGCGTCCGGCGAGCTTGTCCGCGACGACGGGACGCTCCTGCGGCTGCTCACCGGATACCGAAGCTGGGACGAGGCGCTCCTCCTCGGTGAGATCGAGTCGGGCTGGGAGTCCTGTGATCTGGATGGCCTGTGCCGACGCCTTTTCCCGGGCGGTTCGACGTCGGCCCTGCCCTCACCCTACGCGCACCGGCTTGACCGGTATTGAGGCGCCGAGTATTTAACCGCGGCGCCGTGCGAGTAGCATCTTTGCCCGCATGACCTACTACACTGCCACGGCGGTGGGCACGTCGTTCGAGGAAACCGTCACTCGTACCCGGGATCTGCTCGCCGCCGAAGGCTTTGGCGTGATCACCGAGATTGACGTGCGCGAGACCATGAAGACGAAGCTCGGGATCGACCTCCGCAACTACCTGATCCTTGGCGCATGCAACCCGCCGCTCGCGCACCGCGCGCTCGAGACTGAGGACAAGATTGGCGTGCTGCTCACCTGTAACGTTATTGTTCAGGAGACCGACGCCGGTGTCGAGGTGGCCGCGATGGACCCGATCGCCGCGATCGGCAACGAGGCGCTCGAAGGCGTGGCGGCCGAAGTCAAGTCGTGACTCGACCGCGTGATCGCCGGTCTTTCGGGATAGTGGCGCCCGGCGCCCGGCGCGCGACGACCTACCCCTCCCACGAGTCGCGCCACTCGATCACCATCCGGCCGTCTGCGAACTCCACCGGGAG
>SLST01000253.1 GCA_007130265.1 Spirochaetales bacterium | reverse complement strand
TCGTCGTGGTGGGCAGGTTGCTTTCCGGATCGACGAAGACATTGTAAGGCCCGCCGATTGCCTCGTTGCCCGCCTCATCGCGTGCGCGAACGATAATGTTGTAGAGCCCGGGATCGAGGTCGCCGACGTCGATCTCGTGCTCCCAGTTGCCGCTCGTCTCGATCGTCTCGAACGCCTCTTCCTCGGTCCGGCCGGCAGCAAAGGCGCCCGCGGGCAGGAGACTGATGGCGATGATCCAGAGGACTACCGCAGCGAGTATGCCGGTCGGAGCCATTCCTTCGTCGATGTTCACCATCAGTCTCTCCCTTCGTCTATCTGTGTGTCGGCCATAGCCCGACTTCGGTGATCACGACCTGTGTACAGACCACGCTGATCTCACGTCCATGGAGTGACAGGTCTCTCCTGTATCATCGGCCATGCCGGCCGCCGGCTGGAAAGGAAAGTAGATGTCCGCAGCCGGTCATCTCCTTCTCACGCGTCTCGTGATGGCAACATCCATCGGGCGGTTCTTGCTGTCGGGACCACCATGTGAGGGTACCTCTCCGGCATTGACATACGTGGATCGATTTCGGAAGAAGAAGCGTCTGCAAAACACCAGAAGCGACGCTATACTATAGTGAAGATTCTTCACCATATGCAACAAGGCTGGGGCCTGTGCCCCCAAAGGGTGGTTCGATGACTGGTCGGAAGGGGTTCACGTTCCTGGTACTCGCAGCGGCGCTGCTGTCGTCTGGCTGTCGGAACGCACTGGAACCTGGCCTTGGGGACAGGGTGGACATTGCACCACCAACGGTACGACTTCTCGACCCGGCGCCCGGATCCTTCCTGAGTGGTACCGTCACCCTCTCCGGAACCGCAAAGGACGACCAGGCCATTGATACGGTAGAGATCTCCTTCGACCAGGGACAGAGCTGGACCCCGGTGACGAGCTACACCGCCTCGAGCGGGATCTGGCAGTACGAGCTCGACACGGCAGGAAAGACGGACGGGCGCCTCCTCGCCGCGGTTCGCGCGACCGACACATCCGGGAAGACCACGGTCTCAGACGAGACCGTGTACAACATAGACAACACTCCCCCGGTAGTACTCGTGACGAGCCCACAGAGCTACGCAGATCTCGTGTTCAACACGCGGTCGGTCCTCACCGTCACCGCCGCCGACCGGTACACGATCACGCGGTTCGGCGCGGTGGTCGAGGGATCCGAAGACGGCGGGGCGACCTGGGGCCGGGTCTTGGACCGGCAGATAGACCAGTCCACCACGTGGACCATGGTGTTCGAGTCGGAAGAGTACACGGAGAGCAATCCAGAGATGCTCTTTCGCTTCTTCGTCTGGGCACAGGACGAGGCGGGAAATCGCAGCAAGGAGTTCTACCACGTCGATCATCTGCGCACGGTGCAGGATCAGAGCTGGACCGCGGACCTCCTGCTGAGTTGGCTTAGCAGCCCGAGCTCCGCGGACGCAGTCCGCGCGGTTCGCATACTCGAGAATCCCCAGGATTCCGCCTACCAGCTCGTCCTCGCGTTCGACGAGGACGGCGACATCCCGCAGATCGACTGGATCAGCCCGCAGGCGGCGGAGGACGGAGGCATTCCCACGACACGTTCGAGGAGCTTGCTCAGCGGCATCTTCCGCGACGACGATGGGATCGATCTTGATTCCATGCAGATCAGGATCGAACGCGGAGTTGACGTCGGCGAACCGGATGAGGACTGGGAGGAAGTTTTTGACTGGACCACACTGACGCTGGAGACACCCCCGAGCGATATCAGAAACGTAGGGTGGGATTACCGCCTGCCCGATGTGCTGGGGCAGGGCTACTTCCGCGCGCACCTCGAGGTCAGCGACATCGACGGGACCCTGAGCTGGCCGCCATTCAGCCAGGTGTTCATCATCAGCGACGGCAACCCGAGCATCGAAGTCGATACACCGGAGAACATCTACTTCTCAGACCGGTTCACGGTGAACGGCACCGCGAGCCATTCGATCCCGCTGACCGGCGTGCGTGTGGACATAGGGTACGGCAGTGCGACATCGCCCACGTGGGTCTTTGAGAACCGGTCCGCGGACTATGACCCCGCGACTACCGTGTGGGAGTATTCGTCGGACGAGCTCGCCTCAGAAGGGCTCGACCTCGCCACCCTTCCGGACGGCAACGTACGGGTGCGTGCCCGTGCCGTCGTGGGTTCTGATTCCGAGGCGCGTCAGGTGACCCTCGTGAAGGATACCGTCGCCGCGGACGTGGTGATCAACAACCCGGAGCCCGGGGCATACCTCAACCGCACCGCGGTGATCCGCGGCAGCAGCAATGATGCGCTCTCCGGCGTCGCGTCCGTTGCGATGCGGATGAGCGGCCTAGCGGGCAGCGAATGGGTCGAGTTCGGCGAGGGGTACACGCTGGCCGTTGACGGCTACGAGTGGGACGGCATCGCTACGAACTGGACGTTTCGGTTCGACTCCGAACAGTTTGCCGAAGGCCCGTTGACCGCACGGGTCCGCGCGACCGACCGGGCGGGCAACGTCTCCGAGGTCGAGCGCGACTTCGAGGTCAATCAGGACAGCGATCTCCCCGTGGTTGAGATCTCGAATATGGATGTCGATGGCGGCAGGTACGACAACGTGCTCTCCGGCGACCCGCAGCTGATCGGAAACATCACCGACGACGATGCGGTGGACCCGGACACGTTCCGGTACCGTGTCGCGACCGGCCCGGGCACCTGGACCGACTGGCGGTACGTCTACGCGCCTGGCCAGCGCAGTTCGACTCCGCGGCTCGACTTCAATGTCCCTCTGATGAGTCCGGCGAATCCCGCGCAGTTCCTGGGCGACGGCAGCCATCGTCTGCAGATCTGGGTTGAAGACATCGACGGGATCGGGCTCACGAGGCAGAGCCCGGATGACGGCGGAGGACTCATCATCGAGTTCTCCGTCGACAAAGGCCCGCCTACGATCTCCATCAGCGAGCCGGCAACGGGGTTCATCACGAACCAGGAGTTCGCGCTCTCCGGAGAGGTGAACGACGGGTTCGGCGTGAGTCGCATAGAGGTCAGCTTTGACGGCGGGACGACGTACCAGCCGGCGCTCTACGAGTTCGACGAGAGCGGCGACGAGCCGGAGCTGGACGTTCCGTACTCGCTCACCGTGGCCGTGGGTCCGGACGGCGATCTGCAGGACGGGACCCACAATATCCGTGTCCGCGCGCGCGACCTGTCCGGCTCGGTTGCCACCGAGAACGTCACCGTGACCGTGGACACCGAGATCCCCACGATCTCGTTCATCCGACCGGACGACGGCCAGACCGTGAACAGCGCTGTGCTCATCCAGGGGGCGGCGAACGACAATCTCCAGATGCAGGCCGTCTACTGGTACATCACGCCTGCGACCGAAGCGCCGCCGGCGGATCTGAGCGAGTGGAACGCCTTCCCCACACGATATAGCTGGGAGTACACGTGGGACACGTATGCCTACCAGCAGGACCCGGGGGGTCCGCAGGGCAACTTCGGCCCGGCTGACTACGACTTCCACGTCCAGGCCGTCGATTCGGCCGGCAACTGGAGCGGCATCGCGACTCTCACGCTGACCGTAGACCAGGAGTCGGACCGACCCCGTATTGAGGTATCCAACGTCTCGACCGACGGGAGCGGTCTGCCCGATCCCGTGGGCACCGTCCCGGACAATGTATTCGGGATCGACGCGGTGATCACCGGCACCGTCCAGGACGACGACGGGGTCCACGGCGGTGGGCTCGAGTACCGCACCCGTACTTACGACTGGGACACCGGAACCTGGGACGCCTGGTCGGCAGCCGAGTCCGGAGACTGGACTCCCGTGACGACAACCTTCTCCGGGACGCGAACCAACGCGACCTGGTCGCAGCCGGTGTCGCAGCTGGGCGACGGCGTGCACGAGATCGAGTTCCGCGTGCGAGACATCCGGTTCGACGCGGACCGCGGTTTCACCGACGACAACTTCAACTGGAACACGACGACCAGGTCGTCCCCGGGCTCCACACCTATCTCGTTCGCGATCAACACGGCGGCCCCCGCCGTCGCGATCGCCTCGCCCGAATCCGGACGGTATCTGAACAACGCGTTCACCCTCACGGGTACCGCTTTCGACCCGAACGGTCTCGTCGACGAGTCGGTGCGCATCCGAATGCACGGTCAGGAGTGGGATGACGCGACCATTGTCGCCGTGGAGGAAGGGAGCTGGGAATACGAGATAGCGCTCACCCCGCAGGTCATCGAGCGCGGGCTCAACGAAATCGGCGTTCGCGCCGTCGACCGCCTTGGCCGAGAGACGACGCGGGAGTTCACCTTCACCGCGGATACGACCGCCCCCGACCTTACGGTAGCCCTCCCGCTCCAGGGTGACTGGCTCGGCGGGAGCGCCGTCGCGATCCAGGGCACGGCATCCGACGATCGCAGCGGCGTCGCCGAGGTGCGTTTCTGGGCGGGCGTACGTGGTACGGCGCCTCCGGACGTGTCGGAATGGACCGTCGCGACCGGCGCGCTCGACTGGAACGGGAGCGTTAACCTGGGCGTCCTTGGCGAAGGGCGCAAATCGGTTCACGTCCGGGCGCGCGACATCGCCGGTAACTGGTCGGATGCGGTCATCAGGGACTTCGGCGTCGATCAGGCGTCGCCGGACCTCACCGAGACCGCGATCGGCACTTCGAGCGCTGGACGGAACGTGGAATTCTCCTTGGGCGGTCAGGCGACCGACTCGAACGAGCTGAGCTCGGTCGTCGTCACACAGCGGCGCGGAGAAGGCGAGGTCATCGAGATCTTCCGCAATGACGGCCTGGATGACACCAGTTACGCGTGGACGGTCCCTGCGCTTCCTCGCGACCCGGGTGCGACCGACCCGACGGACCCGGCCAGTAACGTTGATGATGGCCTCTACAGGTACGTCATAACCACCACGGATGCGGCGGGCAAGAGCACGTCGGTGGAACGGCTCGTGCGCGTGGATCTGGTGGGACCGGAGGTCGTGATCGCGAGTCCCACTCCCGAGGCGTCCGTGCAGGGCACGGCGATCCTCGCCAGCGGTACAGCCGTTGACGTGGAAGAGGTGAGCCCGATTCGCGAGGTTCGCTACTGGGTGGGCGCTGCAGGCGCCGAGCCCCCGGCAGACTACGCCGGCTGGAACGAGGCGGATGGCGGATCGAGCTGGTCCGCCACGCTCAGCTTTCCCGAGCTCGTAGGGCCGGGCGAGGAAGGTGACCTGACGCTGCACGTCATCGCGCAGGACACCGCGGACAACTGGAGCGAGGCGGTCGCGACCGTTGACTTCACCCTCGACCAGAACCCGCCTACGATCACCGGGTTCGCCTTTGGCGAGGTAAATACCGTTGGCGGCGCGAACTACGCGGCGGACTCCTTCGGCTTCTCGTTCGACCTGGCCGACACGAATGCCCTGGCGAGCTACACGGTGACGCGTAACGGCACCCCGCTTGCGGGGCACGACACCGTCGCCATCACCGGAACGAGTCAGCAGATCACCGTGAGCGAGACCGTCGGCGGAATGGACGGCCTGGATGACGGCGACTACGAGTACGTGATTACCGTCTATGACGTCGTGAACAAGCAGGCAACGCTCACCCGGTCGGTAGTCGTGGATACGACTCCGCCAGACGCCGAGATCACCAACCTGCGCCCCACCGTCGACGACGGTGTGACGGTTCGCGTGAACGGTACGATCGAGTTCTCCGTAGCCGCCGGGGACGCAAACGGACTCCTGGGAGTGCGGTGGTGGATGATCCCCGATGGTGGCGAGCAGCCCACGGCCTATGACGACCCGAACGGTACGCTCTTTGGCGCGTCGCCGTACCTGGCGACGCAGGATACCGTTTTGCTCGACGACGATACTACCTATACGCTCGTCGTCATCGCGCGTGACCGCGCACTGAACGATACGATCGTCACGGAGACGGTTCTGGTGGACCAGAGCTCGGACTTCCCAACCGTCACCTTCACTGATCTTGACCCGGCGATCGACAGCGCCGAGGATCTGCAGGTCGCGCTCGCCGCCGGCGACCGCGACAACCTGCTCGAGCTCAATGCCCGTGTCCGCGGCGTGATCGCGGACGACGACCGCGTGGACTCCAGCACGATCGAGATCTCGCTCAACGCCGTAGACGACTTCGTTCCCGTCAGCTCACGCGGTGCGAGCGGCAGGAGCGTGAGCTTCTCCCATTCGCTCACCGCGCTTCCGGATGCGGTGCACTTCTTCTACCTGAGGTTCAGCGACGACCCGGACGCCAAACTGGGAGCCGAGCCGCCGCGGCGCACGACGGTGGTTGGTCCAGTCTACCTCGTGGTTGATACCCGCAACCCTGATCTCGCGATAGCCGCACCGGGAGTCAATAGCTACCAGGGCAACACCTTTACGGTGACCGGCACGGCATCGGATGCCAGCGGGATCGACAGGGTAGAGGTTTCGCTTGATGGCGGCGGCACGTGGAATCCTGCTACCGATACGAGTGGCGAGAGTCCGGCATACGCAACCTGGTCGTATTCGGCAACCATAGCAGAAGACAGCATTGTGACTATCGCCGTGCGCGCGTTCGACGCCTTTGACAAGAATTCAACCGTCGAACGACAAGTGACGGTGGACACAACTCCGCCTCAAACAACCATATTCGAGCCAGTTGCGGCATCAACAGTGAACAGTGTGGTGCGGTTGCGGGGAACTACAAGCGACAACTTCACCGTT
>SLST01000582.1 GCA_007130265.1 Spirochaetales bacterium | reverse complement strand
CGTAGCGCCGCCGGATGTGCGCGACCGCCTGCTCGTCGTCGTGCTCCGGGTCGAGCGGCGCGTAGTCGGGCCAGTTGTACAGATAACGGTCCCACTTGTCGTCGTACATCTCGAGGTAGCGGTCGGGGCAGTCGAACGGCTCGTGCGGGTCGAAGACCTCGAGGTGGAGGTGCCAGTTTTCACTCTTCCCGTTGAGGTCGAGAAACTCGACCGCGCGCTTGAAACAGCGCGGTGTGGAGTAGGAGAGGTCGTCCTGCAAGTCAATCTGCGAGCGGTTGCGCCAGTAGGCGCCGCGGGCGGCCCCCTTCCCGCGGGTCTCCGGAATGGGAGGCACGTCGACAACCGGCTTCCAGACGTCGCCTTCCTGGCCGCGTTCGAACTCCCATGAATCGAACAAGCTGTGGTACCCCTCGCCGCCGGCGTGAAAGTAGTGGTAGTGGTCCGTGATGAGGTGGCTGTAGACCTTCCGCTGCTCGCGCAAGTGTGTCTGCACGCAATCGTCCCACGGCTCGATCGGACCCCACGGGGTCTCGAGGAACGAGTGCCGGCCGGTCGTCATCTCCCGCCGTGCCGGCATGCACGGGAGCGACCCGGCGTAGTGGTTCTCGAAGACGACCGAACGGGAGGCGAGGCGGTCGAGGTTCGGGGTCTTGATCCAGCTTTTGGCATAACTCGAGAGGTAGTGGCGGTTGAGCGAATCCATGAGGATGACGATCGACTTCATGGGTCTCGATTATACCTGATTGGACGGTGCGTGAAAGGGTCGCGCGCCGGCCAGGGCAAGGCGCAGCGTCTGCGCGCGGACGACGGGCCTGCTCCATCACCGCCGCTTCCCCTGACCGATTTCGCACCCCTGTTCGACCAGTGTCGCCTGAAGGCGCCCCACGTCGAGATCGCGCGGCGTCCGCCCCGTAGCGCGGCACTGCGCCGCCGCAACGCCCGACGCCTCTCCTATCGCGAAGATGTGCGCCATCGCCCGCCACGACTCGTATGCGCGTTGGTCCGACGACATGCATCGTCCGATGACGTAGAGGTTGTCGATCTTCCTGGGCACCAGGCAGCGGTAGGGAATCTGGTATCCTTCGTGCTCGAGGAACCGACGGTAGCCGTAGTAGTGGATGATCGGGTTGGCGGCCATCGCGACCGAGTCGTCGAACTCACGGCCCTCGAGCACGTCGTCTCCGGTGATACGGTACTCGCCCTCGAAGAACCGCGTCTGACGTACACCGATCAGCGCACCCGTGTCGATCACGACCGCCCCGTCGAGCTGACCGTCGGCACTCCGCTTCTTTTCCTCCAGGTCATCGTAGACTGCGAGCCGAACGGCGATCTCCTCCTCGGTCAACTCGCGGGCATCTGCGCCGTCATGTGCGCCTGGTGATGGTCCCCAGACCACCATCGTGCCGCCGACGAGACATCCGGCAGCCGTCGTGTCTTCGGGAAATCCTGCGATCTTGTACATCAAGCAGTCGTTGAGACGCGGTGCCTCGTCAGCCTTTGTCTGCCAGTACGGCACGCCCGCCCTGAACGCCACGTCGCCGTCTCCGGTCGCGTCGATCACGATCCCGCCGTAGATCGCCTGACGCCCGGATTTCGTCTCACACACGATCCCGGCGATCGCTGCGTCTTCCAGGATAACGTCTGCGCAGTAGGCATGGAAGAGTATCTCCACCCCGGCATCGACAACCATCCGGAGCACCGTATGCTTGAACCGTTCGGTGTCGATCGCATAGTTGTAGGAGAGGTCACCCTTCGTGTTTGATCTGACCGCCGACGGGTAGGCGTTTCGCGAGGGGACCGCGCCGCCGTTCTCGATAAGCTTAAGGGTAAGCTCTTCGCCAATGCCCTTGGTCGTCTGCAGGTAGTCGGGCTCCACCTGGTTCCGGTAGCCGACGATGTTCGCCATGAGGCTTGCGGTTGCGGTGCCGCCGAAGAAGGGAAAACGCTCAACGATCAGCGTCTTTGCTCCGTTGCGGGCGGCCGCGATCGCCGCCGGGAAGCCGGCGCAGCCTCCTCCCACGACGACGACATCCCACCTGCCGTACACCGGTATGTCGCGTGCTGGTTGGCGGTAGACATCATGGTTCGTCATAGCTACTCCTCAACCGACAGGTCGCCGGTGTGGGCTCGGGAACACTGAGCATCCGGCAAGGAGCGCGGCGGCGATGAAAACCAGAATTCCACGCATTGGCACCCCGAATGGGGGATTGTGCACCCTCGTTCGGATGCATGCAAGACCTGAACCCTGGTGCGTCGCCCACAGGTTATCCTCTTCCCATCGCCCGGCACATGCGGTAGCATGACCCTTCAAGCGTCTGCTGGAGGGAGAGGTATGAACATTCAGTCGGTGGTTTCCCAGATCGAGTACGAGCATGAACGATTCGCCTCAGAGCGCCGTTTCGCAGAGTGGCTCCTGTCACGCGACAAGAAGCTCAGGACGCAGTGGCAGGGCGTGCTGTCCGAGATGACCGCGCGGGTCGACGCGAGTTCCGAGACCGGCGACGTGAACGCCGTTCGCACGGCTGTCCGCGCGGCGGAGGCTGAGCTCTCGGGGCTGGGAGAGGTGGCGAAGAGCTACACGGTCTACTGCGCCGGACACGCGCACATGGACATGAACTGGATGTGGGGCTGGCCGGAAACCGTGGCTGCCACGATCGACTCGATCACGACCGTGCTGCGGCTCCTGGATGAGTTTCCCGCCTTTGTGTTCAGCCAGAGCCAGGCGAGCATCTATCGCATCCTTGAAGAGTATCGACCCGATCTGCTCGAAGAGGCGAAGCGGCACGTCGCCTCCGGGCGCTGGGAGGTGACCGCGAGCCACTGGGTAGAGACCGACAAGAATCTTGTCACCGGTGAGTCTCTTGCACGGCACCTGCTCTATACGCGCGCTTACATGGAGCGACTCTTCGGCCTCTCGCCGGAGGACGTTCCGGTCGACTGGGCTCCGGACACCTTTGGACACGCGCACACGGTCCCCGATTACCTCGTCAAGGGAGGCGTGCGCTTCGTCTATCTGCACCGGCCGGGTTCCGACGGCGGGCCTGCGAAGCCGGGCCTCTTCCGCTGGAAGGGCGCGGGAAAGTCACAGGTGATTGTCCATAACGACATGTACTACGGGTATAACGGTGTCGTTGGGCCACATATTGGTACAGAGGTGCTCACCGCGCGCGTCGAGGAGACCGGGCTGCCGTTCGCGCTCTTTGTCTATGGCGTCGGCGACCATGGAGGCGGCCCCACGAGAGCTGACGTGTCGCGAGCGATCGACATGGATCGCTGGCCGCTCTTCCCGACGATAGCGTTCTCCACGGCAAAGGCGTATTTCGAGCGGGTGGAGAAGGAAGCGAAGTCACTTCCGGTTCTGGACCAGGAGCTCAACTACGAGTTCACCGGGTGCTATACCACGCAAACGCTGATCAAGCGTTCAAATCGGCTGGGCGAGCAGCGGCTGCTCTCCGCCGAGCTCGCGTCGAGCCTCGCATCTCGCCTCGGCTCGATGCCGTACCCGCGAACCGTCTTCGAAGAGCGATGGCGGGATCACCTTTTCAGCCACTTCCATGACATCCTCCCGGGCAGCGGCGTCCACGACACGAGAACCTATACGCATGGGCTGTACCAGAAGATCGTCGCGGCAGCCGGCGCCGCCGAGACCCAGGCGCTTCGCATGATAGCGGGCATGGTGGACACGAAGGATGCCGACGATTCCTCTGAGGGTCGAGCCCAGGCGCGCACGATGGGCGCCGGAGCCGGGCGCGGGTCGCACGACGGCGGACTGAGCCACTACACATACGCCCGAAGCGACCGGTCGCAGGCGGTCGTGGTCTTCAACCATCTGGAGACCGATCGCCGCGAGATCGTGGAGGCCGTGCTCTGGGACCAGGGGAGCGCCTGGGGGAAGGGGAAGAACCCGGGGCGATTCACCGTGACCAGTCCCGATGGCTCGACGGAAGAAGCCCAATTCCTCGAGGGTGGGGCGTACTGGGGCCACGAGTACCGACGCGTGGCTTTTCCTGCAACGGTCCCCGGCCTTGGGTACGCGCGGTACATCGTGCGGCACGACGCTGATGCCGGCGGCAGCACCAATCCCGCCCGGGCCCATGTTCGCGATCAGAGCGCGAGCGTCGTTTCGATGCATCTTGGAATCAGTAATGTGTGCAGCTACGCGGCGCACGAGCGCAGCCCCGAGGGGCTCGAGAACGAGTTCCTGAGGCTCGAGCTCGACCCCACCACCGGCGGGATCAGGCGGCTCGTGCGCAAGCAGGGCAACCACGTTCTGATCGACCAGCCCTCGGCGCACCCGCTGCTCTCCTTCGGGGTCGAGCGGCCGGGCGCGATGAGCGCGTGGCAGATCAACCACGTGATGCCTGCCGAGCAGCCGGTACTTGTCTCCCTCACGCGTGAGACCGACGGCCCGCACGCGGCGAGTCTCGCCGCGAAGTACCGTATCCGGAGCTCGGAGTTGACGCTCACCTATTGCGTGCACGCCTCGGATCCACTGCTGCACCTCAGCATCCGGGGGACCTGGTTCGAGCGGGGCGGTCCGGAGATCGGTACGCCGGTGGTGAGCCTGCGATTTCCTACCACGATGACCGACGGCGCGACCTCCTACGAGATCCCCTTCGGCGCGATCGACCGGGAGACGGATCACGGCGAAGAGGTCCCTGCGCTCGCGTGGGCGGCCGTGTCGGCGAGGTCGGGAGGGCTCGCGCTCTTCAACGACAGCAAACATGGCCATTCATTCCGGGACGGAGAGCTCGCCCTGACACTGATCCGCAGCAGCTACGCGCCGGACCCGCTTCCGGAGATCGGCGAGCACGCGATTCGCTGCGCGCTCTCCGGCTTCGACGGCCGTCCGGATCCGACCGACCTCTCGCGCATGGCCGCCGCCTTCTGCCGGCCGCTCACGGTGGTCAACACCGACGCCCACGAGGGTGCGCTGCCGCCGGCAGGGGCCTTCGTCACGGTGGAGTCCGACCGCGCCGTTGTAAGCGGTATCAAGAACGCCGAGACCTCGGATGCCATGGTGATACGGCTCTACAACCCGAACGGATCATCGACGACCGCGACCGTCAGCCTCAATCCAAGCGTCGGCACGATCTCTGCAGCAACGCTCGTCGATCTGATGGAGCGGCCGGTCGAGGATGGTGAGATCCAGGTGAAGGGCGGGCGCCTGAGCGTCCCGGTCGATGCGCGCGGGATCGTGACCGTGAGGCTCGAGGTGAAGAAGTAGGGCTCAGCGCCACTGCATGAGCGCGCTGTTGAGTGCCTCCTCGACCCGTCGCCGCGGCTCGTGAAAATAGGCCATTCCGTGGCCGGGCAGCATGAGGTCCATGTCGAGGGTTGCGAACCGACGTAACGACTCCAGGTAGGTCGGTTTGTCGAAATCGATCGACCCCGACCAGCCGAAGTCGCCCGCAAGCAGCGTTCCGATGATGTCGCCGCTGAATGCGATCCGGTGCCCTTCGTGCTCGAAGAGGTACGCCGTGCAGCCCATGGTGTGGCCCGGAAGGTGCACGACGCTGAAGGTCACGTCCAGCAACGAGAGCCTGTCACCGTCGCGGACCTTCGTGTCGACGCTGCACGGGACGAACTCCTTGTGGTAGAGATAGCCGCAACACCGTTCGTCGCCGGCTGCTACCGCCTCTGCGGTTTCCGCGTGCGCGACGAGCTTCACGCCCTCCTCCTTGAGGATGTGCGCCGCGCCGGCGTGATCGAGATGCGCGTGCGTGAGCAGGCAATAGCGGACGGATTCCGGATCGAGACCCCAGTATCGCATGTTTGTGCGTATCTGGTCGATCGTATCGCCGCATCCACAGTCGACGAGGACGATGCCGTCCGGCCGCTGCAGGGCGTAGGTGTTGCCGTCGTTGAACCCCGCATCAAGCCCGTCCCATGTGATTCCGTTCAGATCGCCGCCGACCTGGTAGATTCCGTGTAGTAGCTGCATCGTCTGCTCCTTCTCGGGAACTGCTTCCCGTGCTGATCCGGCGGCTCCGCCGGCTCGACAGGGTAGCCGTAGGCAAGGATAGACGATAGTGTAGCCGTATCCGAGAAGATTCGCAGGAGGAACCCCCCAATGACACCTCGAGAACGGATGCTCACTGCGCTCGCCAACGAGCGGCCGGACCGACTGCCCTGCCAGGTTCACGGTTGGATGGACCACTACCTCAACCATTACCTCGGCGGAATGGACTGGTGGCAGGCGTACGAGCGGTTTGGAATGGACTACGCGATCTACGTGAGCCCGGCCTACCGCTACGACGATGCGGACCTCGCGAAGTGGGAGACCCGGACGGAAGACCTGGGCGGGAACGACGAAGGCGCCCGCCTGCATCGCATCGAGATCACGACGCCCAAGGGCACCCTCACCAAGAAGACGGTGACCTCTGAGATCACCGTGTACGACAGCGAACATCTGCTGAAGAGCGATCGCGATATCGAGATCTTCCTCGACTACTACCCGGTGCCGGCAGCCGTGGACTTCACACCCATTCGGGAGGTGAAGGAGCGACTGGGCGACAGCGGCATCATCCGCTCGCATCCGTTCAGCCCCGGCCAGGGAAGCCCCTGGCAGAGTTTCTGCACGCTCTACGGAACCGAGCAGGCGATCCTCCTGGGGATGGACCGGCCCGATTTCCTGAAAGAGATCCTCGATTCGATCCTCGAGAAGACGCTCCGGGTGACGCAGATGTGGGAGGGCACCCCCGCGGACATGGTCGAGGTG
>SLST01000078.1 GCA_007130265.1 Spirochaetales bacterium | reverse complement strand
TGCTGCTCTTCGCGGTCACCCCGGCGTTTGCCGGAGGCACGGCGGAGACGGCGACGGCTGACGACGTAACAACGATTCGATGGTTTGGAACGCGGGGCGTGCCGAGCCAGAACGCTCCGATCGTCGAGCTGCTCGAGACCCATCTGAGCGACCGGCTCGGTTGGGAGGTTCGCTTCGAGCTCGAAGGAACTCCGGACGACGACTTTCAGCCGGTGCTGAACCTCGCGCTCGCCGCACAGGATCTTCCGGACGTCTTCCTCGTCTTCGCCGTGGAGAACGACTTCACCCGGCAGGCGGTTGCGAAGTTCGAACTCGACGAGATGCTCACCCACATGCCGCGCATGAGCAGCATGCTCGTGGATCTGATGCAGGACCTGAACCTGGACGAGGATGAAACCTGGGCGCGCTACCAGGACGAGAACGGCCTGATGTGGGGCACCCCGCGGATCTGGGACATGGGATGGGTCCCGAGCGGCCAGGTCTGGCGGCAGGACATCCTTGACGAGCTCGGGTTCGGTATTCCCGCGACGATCGCGGAGACCGAACAGGTCTTCGCCGCGTACAAGGCCGCCTACCCGAACCGGTATCCGCTGAGCGCATCCGGGCGAAGCCCCACGTGGCAGGCGTTCGACTTCGTCTTCAGCGCCTTTGGCGTTCCGAACGGTGGACACTCCATCCGTGACGGCGTGGTCAAGCAGCACTTCGCGCTCCCCGAGTGGCGAGCGGCACTGGAAGTGCTCGCACGCTGGTACAGCCTGGGCTACATCGACCCTGAGTTCATCACGATGGACAACCAGGAGAAGATGCGCGCCTTCGCGCAGGGACGCCACCTCGTGGTCGACTGGATCGGCTTTTCGGACTGGCACCTCGACGAGACCGCCCCGAATATCGGGTCGATCTTCGCCAACGTCCCGGGCGCCCAACCGGTCCTTGGCCGCCACGTTGCCGCGACGCCCGACGCCACCCCCATGCAGCGTGTGTGGAACCCGTTCCTGGGTCAGATCGTCGCCTTTGGCAAGCATCTCGAGCAGGACAAGGAGCACATGTACAAGGTCATGCAGGTGGGCGACCTCATCTCCAACGACCGCGAGACCTGGCTCCTCGCCGGCCATGGCATCGAAGGTGTGCACTACGAGATCCCCGAGGGCGAAGTCGCCCCGGAGCGGCTGCCTCAGTTCCGCGACCGCACGGGACCGGACCTCACCGAGGAGTTCGGGTTCGGGTTCTACTGGACCGGTCGGTTCAGCATGAGAACGCCGCTTCCCTCGTGGCAGGCGGAATCACTTGACCGCTACGTCAACGATCCGCAGGGGATCTACAACCAGAACAGCATCGACTACTGGCTCGGCGGTTCGATCATCACCGGCGCGGTGCGTGACGAGAACGACGAGGACATCGGTGCGATGCTCGCGGCCGACACCTCGCTCGACTACTGGGTCATGTCGACGCGGATCATCCTTGGGCAGGAGCCCATCAGCTACTACGACTCGTGGTTGCAGAGCTGGTACCGCAGCGGCGGAGAGCTGTGGGAAACCCACGCGACCCGTCTGTACGGCAACTGATTCGTTTCGAACGAATCGCGCTTTGTGGAGCCGCCCCTCGGGGCGGCTCTTTTTGTGGTCTATACGGTTTTGCGGCGTGCCCTCAGCTCGGACTTGGTGAGAGACCGTCGTCTATCGCGGGTACCGGCGGCGGCGTTTGGTAATCAACCTCACCCAAGGTACGTAGCGTCCTCAAGGTGCTCTCCATTGTACCCGATGGGAAACGGTTCCAGTGAGTCGGATCGACTATTTCGGCGTAGGTCGGGGTCGAGCATCACTTCCCATGCCCCATGTATCGTCCCGTCGCGGGATCTGCGCCATCGGCCAGGGCAGCCACCGAACTCAGCGGCCACGCTACTCGCACGGCACCGCGGGTTCCAGTGAGTCGTTGAGAAGGTTGATATCACCGGCCCATAGTCACCGCCGCCAAAGTCTCGAACGGTGATTCCGTTCTGCTGACCGCTTGAGAACAGGGCGTCGACAAGCACGGTCATGACATCCTGGCTCGCTGCTTGTAGGTGAGCAGGTGCTGTATTATCGACCTCCTTTCGGTGAAGATGCGGTCCTTCGACGACCGGTATGTCCGCCTGCCGAACGAGAGTCTCATCAAGAACTCGCTCATCAGAGTCACCCGGCACCCATGATCGTGTTCACCAGATTCGGATTCTCTGAACGGCACGTGTTCTTCGCGGTATAGTTCGCAAGCCGCGAGATCACCGCGCCCTTCCTTATCCGGATCGTCACGGAGAGCGATTCGCCCCGCGAGCGCGAACGCTTTACACTAGGGGCGGGCGGGTCTACACTGCTCACCGAATGGCGGCGAGCATCACCTATCGGCTACCGTGCTCGCAGGCTCGGTCCCGGTGCTGCGCCACAAAGGAGGCGCTGGGCACGCACCGCTTAACGCGGCAAGCGCCAGTGATTGGCCCATGAATAAAGGTCCACGCCGACTCGTGATATACGGATCAGTCGGTCTTCTGTTGCTGGCGGGTCTGGCCTACAGTGTTTTCTGGACACTGAGTCTTCGTCCTGTAACGATTAGGGCTGTCCATGAGATACGCAATGAAGATGTGGTGCGATCTGTCGCACTTGAAATTCAACGGTTCATGGAGTCGACTCCTCGGATACAGGTGGAGCTTGTCGAGGCTCATGCAGCCGGTCACGGTGATCTTCTGATTCTGTCGCGTTTTCCCGAGTCGCCGGAGCGTTTCGCCGGAGCCCCTGTTGCGTGGAGCGGGAGGCTCTGGACTCTGGCTGTACACCGGGATGCTCTCGCGCTGCTCAAACGCGAAGTCCCGGCTCAGGCGGATGATCTGGTATCGGGGATCCTGGATCTCGATGGGTTTGAGCTTCTTCTGGATACCCTTCATGAGAACGGTGTGATCCCGATTGCACTCGGCAATAGCCACGGATGGCCGTATCTCCTGTGGGTGCAGTTCTCTGTCGCATCGGCATATGGCCGCTCGGCTGCGCGACTGTTTCCCGAACCTGAACCCGATCCGGCCGATCCCATCTTCCTGGTTCGGGATCGGTTGTCCTCGTGGCGTGAAAGACAATGGATGAACCCGGATACCTTCAGCCGCGGCTGGGTGGCTGGCCTGGAGCCTATTGCGTACGGAAACGCCGCGTTTGCGATCATGAATGATACGCAATTGACCGCCATTCCTCCGGCACTCAGACGCGACCTCGTCTTTCTTCCGTTTCCGGGCTCGGTGCAGTCTGAGAGCTGGTTGATCGGCAGCGTTCACTTTCTCGCGATACCGGAAACCTCAAGGAAGCAGCGAGCTGCAAACGCACTGCGTGACTACCTGTCCGGCGAGGAGGTCACTACGAGGTTAAGCGGCAGCACGGGACGGCCCTTCTTCTCATGGGCAGTCTACGAAGGCACTCCCCCGGAAGTGCTTGATGCCTGGATCAGCCGCGCCAACACGCCAGAGCTGCATGCTCTGGCGCGTTGGGCGGTTGATTAGTACTGCGAGTCCTTCACGTAGATCGGCGGCTCGGCGTAGCCGCTCAATCGCTCGATGGTGTAGATACTGCTCCAGTTGCCCGCCTTGTCCCGGACTGAGAAGTACATGGTATTTCCGTTAGCCCACGGGTTACCACCGGTTTCGAAGGTTGCCGATTCGCCGTCGTAATAGGTAGCGTTCTCTTCCAGCGATGTGATTATGATGTCGGTCGCATCAACCCACTCATTGGGGTTTGTCCCCGGCTCGGCCCCGGTTACGTAGCGGAAGCCTACGACGAACACGTCATCTGACGCTGTTACGTAAACACGACCCTGGGCTTCATTCGTCGCATCTGCAGAGATGACCGTTGGTCTCGTCCGGTCGACGAAGTAGCGGAACGGCTGTTCCCCGGAGCCTGGCCGCGTGGTTACCCCGCCCAGTGAGTCCACCCCACGCACCTGAAGGTCGTACGGTCCTTCTGCAACGGTTTCGTCTATATCAACGGTAAAACTCCAGTCGGTCGTGGTGTTGGCGGGAACAGTACCGGCAGCGCCATCCCATGTACCCGGAACGTATACCCAGTCGGACCAAGGCTCTCCAACTTCCCGGGTTCGGAACTGCAGGAACGTATTATCTGAGCTTGATGTCACATTGCCATTCACCGTGAAGCTGGTTCGGTACACCTTGCGGTTGTTTGCGTTCCACGATGTGCCTGTGCCGCCGCCGAAATCCGGATCCCACACATTGATCTCCGGCGGATTGGCTGCAACGAAGAACCTCACCGGCCCGATTTCCTGCCAGTTGTAGTTGTCCGCGGCGTAGTTCGCCGGATCTTGTACGTCGTCCAGGTTCACCGCAACAGTGTCGAGTACCCGGAAGGCCATCTCGTACACCCCATCCGCGAGGTCAAAATTGTACGACCAGTTGATGAAGAACGCGTCATCCACGGTCGGCAGGACTTCCCACGCCGGCCATTCATCGCCGGCCTCACGGATGCGTATCTGCATCGAGTTGCCGGCAACTCGGTCATCGTCGGTCACATACCCGCTGATTATTGGACTGGAGAGGGTGTTCTGCCCCGTTGCTGGAGTGGCTGTGTTGATGAGGTTGGACAGGTTGATTTCCGGACGGTCGGCTTCCTGGTTCAGGTTGAGCAGGAGCCCAACCGGTTCCGAGAGATTCCCGGCCCGGTCACGGGTTCGCGCTACCAGCCGGTACCAGCCCTGCGGATCCTCAGCCCTGGTATCGAAGTCATAGTACCAGGAGTAACTCCCGGTTGCCGAGCGATCCCACGCCGTCATGTCGGTCGGCGCCTGCGAAAGGTCGTCCGGATCCTGGTTGTTGGCCGCACCGATCCACAGGTACGTCTCCTCGAGCGGATTCTCCTCTTCCACCAGCCCTCGTACACGCACAGTCCGGTATACCTCGGCGCTATCGGTAATGAACTCGGTCATTGGTGGTTTGGTGTCCACTACAACCGAGATAAACCGGGCGGTCGTCTTGCCTGAGTTATCACGCGCGCGATAGTGAATCGTCCTGTCGCCGTCAAGAACATCCTCAGGAATAGTGAGCGCCGCCACATACAGCCCCACCAACTCACCTGCTTCTACCAAGGCCGCGTTGGTCCACTCGTTGTCATCAATGCGTACCTGCACATACTCCAAGCCGCTGTCGTCGCTGGCATCGAGGTAGATCGTGAAGTCGTTGTTGATGAACCTGCCGTTGAAACCACTGGTGAACACCTGATCATCCTCTCCGACATAGCGGGCATCTACGACAATCCGGCTGACATCCACCGAAGGGGGGGCGACGTCAATCGCGAAGTCGACCAAGTCGGACTCGTAGAGGTTGAACGGGGTATCAGTGTCGTTCTCGTGAAGAATATCCCGGACTCGTATCTGCATGGTGTACGATCCGTCGGTGAATCCCGAAAGATCATGCTCGAAGAAGACATTTCGGCCGGAAACGTTGGCCGGGCTGTCTATCGGGACATAGCCTTCGTCGGTACCTGAGACGTAGTCCCATGCAGCGGTTGCGGCAATCCTAACCTCAATACTGCTCAGACCGTCATCATCATAGACAGATCCGATCACCTTGGCCCCTTGGCCGAGCAGCTCGTCTTGATCCGGAGTGCTGACCGAAAGGACTGGCCGGTCGCTCGCCTGGTTGATCGTGAACAGCAGCTCCTCAGCAGCGCTGACGTTGCCGGCTCCATCAACCGCGACAACATAGAGGCCGTAGGCGAGATCGGTCGCCGCGTCGTGCACCGAACGGGTATCCACCTGAGCATTCCAGTTGTAGACCCCGGTGGCCTCCGACCAGTCGGTGAAGTCGGCATCCGGCCCACCGGGATTGGCTGCCGCGAACCGGTAGAACACCTTGTCGACCTGTACATTGTCGGTAGCGGTTCCGCGGAAGGTCACCAGCCCGTTATAGGCTCCGCTACCGGTATCAGGGTTCTGTGATTCTGTTTCTATCACCGCAGCAGGAGGGACATCATCAACAAGGATTGTGTAGGACCTGGTTGACGTCCGGCCGTGCACGTCGGTGCTACGAACCTCCAGGTTGACCGATGACACACCGCTCAGACCCAATGCCGGCGCCTCCCAATCCCAGGTTGAGAATGCGTCACCGGTATTGTTGACGGCCTCAAAGGTATCGAAACCGTCCACCCCGACCAGGCGAGCCTCCACGGTATCGATACCTACACCGTCGGTGGCAGTGCCCTCAATGCTGAGGTAGTCGGAAATGTACACGCCCTGCAGGGTCGCTGCAGTACGAATGCCGTTACTGATAGCGGTTATCTCCGACTCCGGCAGAGAGTCGTTCCTCCGGATCTCGATGACATCGGAGAACCCGGTCACCGGATCGATCACATGCACACCGCTGCTGATATCGCCAACATCGTTTACACGTACCCGGACGCTGTACGGTTCAACCCGCTCCGGCAGCCCCGGCGCGGTGGAGACAACATGGCTCCAGTTGACGAAGAAGCCGTCGGCGCCGGGGTGAGAGACTGGCCGCCAGGTGCTGCCGCCGTCAAAGCTGATCTCCATGGTGGCGGAGTCAACCCCGTCGTCGTCCTGTGCGGTACCGCTGATAACCCCGGTGTTGTCCAGGAGCTGTCCGTCCGGATTGTTGATGGTAATCGTCGGCACATTCGTGGTCTGATCGACGGTGACGGTTACGCTGTTCGGCGCGCTCCAGTTTCCGGCGGAATCTCGCGCTGCGACGTGCAGGGTGAAGTCCTGAGGCGTGTCGGTATCATGATCGTCCAGCGAATTCCAGTAGTACTCCCAGCTGTA
>SLST01000401.1 GCA_007130265.1 Spirochaetales bacterium | reverse complement strand
TTCTGGCTCTGCTAGTGGGGGTTCGAGTCCTCCCCGGGAAGCGATAGATGCCCCCTTCGTCTATCGGCTAGGACGAGAGATTCTCAGTCTCTAAAGAGGGGTTCGATTCCCCTAGGGGGTAACGGCGGCTGCTTCCAGCCGCCTCTTTTTTTGTTCTCATGACGCGGTTTCTGCTCAGAACGCGACCTGCGGGCCACGAGGCGCTCCGGGATGAAGCCGGGGCGTAATCGTCGCCACGCCTATCCGGCATGCGATCTACGCGGAGCGGCGAGTGAACCTGGCCTTGTTACGCGGGGGGCAAAAGTGGCATCTTCTTCACGCATGAAGGTCTGTTTTCTTGTTCTCGCCGACGGCGAGCAGTACAGAGGGGTCTCGTTCGGTCTGGCCGCACCCGCGGTCGAAGAGTTGGCCGCTGCAGCGGTACCGGCGGGAGGCGCGGCACCGAAGGGCGTCGGCGAGGTCGTGTTCAACACCGCGATGAGCGGGTACTACGAGGTTCTGACCGACCCGTCGTACACGGGCCAGCTCGTCGCGATGACCTATCCTCATATCGGGAACTACGGATGCGACCCGGCGTGGAGCGAGGTGGGACCGGAGGCCGGCGGACGCTGCGTGGTCAAGCCCGCGGGCTTCGTCGTCCGGTCGCTCTACGAGGGACCGGTGCCGGCAGGTCGGCAGACGCTCGACGAGTTCCTGCGCGAGCAGCGAACACCGGGTATCACCGGTGTCGATACGCGACGGTTGACGCTTCGCCTGCGCGACGGCGGATCGTGCAACGGCGTGATCGTGCGTCCGGCCGACGGAGTCGACCTCTCCCGGGACGAGAACGATCGACTGCACGATGTGCTGCGCGCGTTTCCTCAGATGGAAGGGCGCAGTCTGGTCGCCGAGGTGGGCACCGACGAGCTGGTCTCCGTCAACGAGAGCGGTTCTCCGCACATCGCGCTCTATGACTGCGGAAGCAAGGCGAATATCGTGCGACGGCTCGTGGGGCACGGGTGCCGGGTTACGATCGTGCCGGCGACCGCCGGAAAGGAGATGATCGAGGAGATCGGGGCCGACGCGCTGTTCGTCTCAAACGGCCCAGGTGATCCTGCCGTTCTCGATCACCAGGTCGATTGCATCAAGGAACTGATCGGGCGCCGTCCGGTGTTCGGCATCTGCCTTGGTCACCAGCTGATCGCCGAGGCGCTCGGAGCCCGGACGCGAAAAATGGCCTTCGGTCATCACGGCGTCAACCATCCGGTGCGTGACGAGCGGACCAAGCGGGTATTCGTGACGAGCCAGAACCACGGGTTCGATGTCGTCGAGGAGTCGCTGCCCGAGGGATGCGAGGTGTGGTTCCGGAATGCGAACGACCAGACGATAGAGGGGCTCGCGATGGACTCGCTCGGCATCCGCACGACTCAGTTCCACCCGGAGTCGGCCCCGGGCCCCTATGATTCCCACTGGATATTCGACGCCTTTCTCGAGGTTCTGAGGTAGATATGCCTGCACGCCCTGACATAAAGAAGATTCTGATCATTGGAAGCGGGCCGATCGTCATCGGTCAGGCCTGCGAGTTCGACTATTCGGGGAACCAGGCGGTCAAGGCGCTCAAGGAGGAAGGGTACGAGGTGATCCTCGTCAACCCGAATCCGGCGACCGTGATGACCACCCCCGGCACCGCCGATGCGATCTACATGGATCCGCTCGAGGTGCCGTACGTGGAGGATATCATCCGCCAGGAGCGTCCCGACGCCGTCCTTCCGACGATGGGCGGGCAGACTGCGCTCAATCTCACGATGGATCTCGCCAAGGCCGGAGTGTTCGACCGGTACGGCGTAGAGGTGCTCGGCGCGAGCATCCACGCGATCACGAAGGCCGAGGATCGCGGTGAGTTCAAGAAAGTCATCGCCGAGATCGGGCTCGAAAGCCCGCGGAGCGATTTCGTCTCGACCGTTCAGGAAGCTCGTGACTTCGTCGCCGAGTTCGGGCTGCCGCTCATCATCAGACCGAGTTACACGCTCGGCGGCCGCGGAGGAAGCATCGCGCATACTCCCGAAGAAGTGCAGCTCTTCGTCGAGCGGGCACTCTCTGAGAGTCCCGTGCACACCGCTCTCATCGAGGAGTCACTGATCGGGTGGAAGGAGTTCGAGCTCGAAGTAATGCGGGATCACGCCGACAATGCGGTGATCGTCTGCTCGATCGAGAACGTTGACGCGATGGGCGTCCACACCGGTGACTCGATTACCGTCGCGCCTATCCAGACGCTGAGCGATCAGGAATACCAGCGAATGCGAAGCGCGGCGATCGACATTCTTCGCGCGGTCGGCGTCGACTGCGGCGGATCGAACGTTCAGTTCGCGGTGGACCCCGATTCCGGCCGCATGATCGTTATTGAGATGAATCCCCGTGTGAGTCGAAGCTCGGCGCTCGCGAGCAAGGCGACCGGGTTTCCGATTGCCCGGTGCGCGGCACGACTCGCCGTCGGGTTCACCCTTGACGAGATCGTCAACGACATCACCGGCAAGACGGTCAGCTGTTTCGAGCCGTCCCTTGATTACGTGGCCGTGAAGGTTCCGCGGTTCGAGATCGAGAAGTTCCCGCTCGGATACGATGAGCTCGGAACGCAGATGAAGAGCGTCGGTGAGAGTCTAGCGATCGGGCGCACCTTTATCGAGGCGCTGAACAAGGCGCTGCGTGCCGCCGAGTTCGGGTTCGAGGGGCTCGAGGAGCTTCCGGCTTCCGTTCGCGAGCTCGAGACGATGACACGTACGCTTCACCCGAGACGACTCTTCGCCGCGTACACGATTCTCAAGCGTGATGGGCAGGCGGCGATCGATTCGCTCGAGCGGACGACCGGGTACAATCGCTGGTTCCTCTACGAGATGACGAGGCTTGCCGATCTCGAGCACCGACTTGCCGCCGCCGGGGATCTCGATCGTCCCTTGCTGCTCGAGGCGAAGCAGTACGGCCTGTCCGACGAGCGCATCGGGCGGATAGCCCGGTGCAGTGCGTCGGCGGTCTACGACACGCGTGAGCGGCTCGACGTGCACGCCGGCTACCACTTTGTCGACACGTGTTCCGGTGAGTTCGCCGCGGACACTCCCTACTTCTACTCGACTTTTGGAGAGATCGACGAGGCGGCACCAACGGGGCCCGCTGATACTGAGGCCGTCGAGGGTGCCGGCAACGCGGTAATCATCCTCGCGAGTGGCCCGAACCGGATCGGGCAGGGTCTCGAGTTCGACACGTGCTGTACGCTCTCTTCGCTCGCATACCGGCGAACCGGGGTGACGACGATCATCGTCAACTCGAATCCGGAGACGGTTTCCACCGACTTCAATGTCTCGGATCGCCTCTACCTCGAGCCGCTGACGGCCGAGGCGGTCAAGGAGATCATGCGCAAAGAGCGGGTGCGCGACGTCGTGGTACAGCTTGGCGGCCAGACACCACTGAACATGGCGCACGAGCTCGAAAGCGCCGGGGCGCGGATCGTCGGCACTCCGGTCAAGAGCATCATGGACGTCGAGGATCGAGGACTTTTCACCGCGCTTATCAGGCGGCTCGGTCTCATGCAGCCGGACAACCGGATGGCTGGGTCCATCGAGGCGGTGAAATCCGCCGCGACGGAGATGGGATATCCGGTGCTGCTGCGGCCATCCTATGTGCTCGGCGGACGAAGCATGTCGATCGCCTACACTCCCGAAGAGCTCGAGGGTTTCCTGGCCAAGGGGATTGTCATCTCCGAAGAGAAGCCGGTACTCGTCGACCAGTTCCTCGAAGACGCTTTCGAGTACGACCTCGACGCCGTCTGCGACGGCTACAACGTCTATGTGGGTGGGATCATGCAGCACATCGAGGCCGCGGGGGTCCACTCCGGCGACTCCGCCTGCGTCTTCCCTCCGTACAAGTCCGATCCTCGCCTGCTCGCGGAGATGGTCGAGGCGACTGCCCGCATAGCCCGGGAAGTCGGGGTGCGTGGGTTCCTGAACGTTCAGTATGCGGTGCAGAACGAAGTACTCTACGTGCTCGAGGTGAACCCCCGGGCATCCCGCACGGTTCCCTTTCTCTCAAAGGCGAGCGGAGTCGATCTCGTGGATGCGGTGGTCAAGATCTGGCGGGGGCGATCGCTCGCAGACCAGGGACTGGTCGACGCCGGCCCTGCCGCAGCCGGCGTCGGTCAGGGGCGCTGCATCACCGGCTGGGCGGTCAAGGAGGCGATGTTCAGCTTCGACCGCTTCCGAAACGTCGACCCGATGCTCGGTCCGGAGATGCGCTCCACCGGGGAGGCGATCGGGATCGGGGAGAGCTTCGGAGAGGCGTTCGCCAAGGCGCAGGCGGCGGTCGGAACGCACCTGCCCACCAGCGGGCGCGTCTTCGTGTCCGTGAACGAGTTCGACAAGGAGACGATACTGCCGATCGTGCGAGATCTCGAGGGCCTTGGATTCCAGATTGTCGCCACCCGGGGAACCGCCGACTTCCTCTTCCGCAACGGGGTGTTCGCTGAGGTGATCCTGAAGATCCACGAGGGTCACCCCAACATCGTCGACCACATGCACGCCGGCCGAATCCAGCTGGTCATCAACACGCCCAAGGGCCGTTATACCCAGCAGGACGACGACTACATCCGGATCGAGACGGTGCGGCGGAAGATCCCCTATACGACCACCACTTCGGCCGCGAGTGCCGCGGTGGAAGGGATACGCTACCGGATGAAACGTGAGTTCACTGCGCGGCGCCTGCCGGAACCGCTGCGTCAGTCGGAGTCCTCTTCAGCGAACTCGTTGTAGTAGTACTCCAGGCTGTCGACGAGCGCCTCCCAGCTCGCCTCGACGATATTCTCGTTCACCCCGACGGTGTCCCAGGTGCGTCCTTCGTGGTCGGTGGACGTGATGAAGACGCGCACCTTCGCCGCGGAGGCGCGTTCAGGATTCAGGACACGCACGCGGTAGTCGGTGAGACTGATCTTCGAGATGAACGGGTAGTGCGGTACGAGCGCATCGCGCAGCGCGGCATCGAGCGTTTCAACCGGTCCGACCCCGACGGCGGCCCCCATCAGGTCTCGTCCGTGCGCCTGCATGAAGATTCTGCCGACGGTTTTCGAAGGGGTTTCATACGCTTTGTAGCTTTCAAGATGGTAGTTGCGGATCTGGACGATCGGCTCGTACCGGTGGAGGGCGCGTCGTACGAGGAGGTCGAAACTCGCCTCCGCCGCCTCGTACTCGTACCCGTCGCGCTCCTTCTGCTTGAGGACCCCGATGAGCTCTTTCACCACGTCGTCGTTCTTGCTGAAGCTTCCGTACTTTGAAAGCTTGTCCACCACGGTGCTCTTGCCTGCGAGCTCGCTCAGGAGGATCTTCCGCTCGTTGCCGACGAGACTCGCATCCACGTGTTCCATCAGATAGTCGGCCTTGGCGAGTACGTCGGCGTGCTGGCCCGCCTTGTGACTGAACGCGGCCGTTCCCACGTACGGCTGCCGCTTGTCGGGGATCATGTTCGCCTTCTCTGCGACGAACCGGCTGAGCGAAGTGAGGTGTGGCAGACGGTCGCTGCAGGCAGCCTCGTAGCCGAGTTTCAGAACGGCGTTCGGCACGAATACGCAGAGGTTCGCGTTTCCACAGCGTTCGCCCCATCCATTGATCGTTCCCTGGATCTGAACGGCGCCGGCCTCCAGCGCGGCGAGCGAGTTTGCCACGGCGGTTCCGCAATCGTTGTGAAAGTGGCCGCCGAGCGGCGCAAGACGGTCACGGGGAAGCTCGCCGTAGACGCGCGAGACGACCGACGGCAGGTTTCCGCCGTTGGTGTCGCAGAGGACGAGCACGTCGGCCCCCGCCTCTGTTCCGGCCTCGAGCACCCGGATCGCGTACTCTGCATTGTCGAGGTAGCCGTCGAAGAAGTGCTCGAGATCGAAGATGACACGGCGGCCTGCCTTCTTGAGAACCTCGATGGAGTCGGCGATCATCCGAAGATTCTCTTCGTCGTCGGTGCCGAGCACCTTTTCCACGTGTGCTCGCCAGCTCTTCCCGACAACCACTACCCCCGGTGTCTCCGCGTCGAGCAGGGCCGTGACGTTCGGGTCGCGGTCCGCCCTGGCTCCGGCACGTCGAGTAGACCCGAATGCGCACACGGTCGAGTGGGAGAAGCTGAGCTTCTTCACCTCGCGGAAGAAAGCAGACTCCTTCTCATTGGACAGAGGAAACCCGCCTTCAATGTAGTCGATCTTCATCGCGTCGAGTTCCTGCGCGATTTGCAGCTTGTCTTCGAGCGTGTAGTTGATCTCGAGCCCCTGCATCCCGTCGCGCAGCGTCGTGTCAAAGATCTCGACTCTCTTGCCTGTCATACCAATCCTCCTTCATCGAAAAAAAAAGCCGCCTTCCTGAAGGAAGGCGGCCTCTGCATCGGCAGATTCTGCTCACGCTTCCTGCACGCGTCTTTCCCCAATAATCACGGCAATAATGAGAATGCGGCTGGAAATGATGAGCGAAGTCGTCACCTGATCATAATGGGGCGGCCGTCCGGGTTTGTCAAGGATATTCGGAAACAGGATAACCGGAAGGAACACGAGATTGACCGAGACCCCGCTGGGGTCTACGATTGGCTAACTATGACCGCCTACAGCGTATTCGACAAGCTGGTCGCCCGTCTCTCATCGACCGAACGGCAGGACATGCTTCAGAGGATTGCCTCGTCGGTTACGGTGGCCGAGCCCGATGACGGCCCGGCGATAGGGCCGGTCATCGACCTGGAAGAGTCGTACCGAAGGATGAGGCTGTTCCGTCGGCTTCTGATATTTCTGCTCGCCTTCTTCACCGGC
>SLST01000424.1 GCA_007130265.1 Spirochaetales bacterium | reverse complement strand
GTCGTGTCTGCATTTCGGTTGACATCAGGTGCTCCCTTGCGGCTTCGCCATTTTGATCTTGGGTGGCTCGAGAATCATGTCGGAGAGGCTCGCGCCGGCCGGAATCATCGGGAAGACGTTGTCCTCTTTCTCGACCTCGACTTCGATCAGGCATGGGCCTTCGTTGTAGTCGAGTGCGTTCGAGATGATTCTCCGCACGTCGGCGCTTCGCCGGATGCGGAACCCCTTGACCCCGTAACTCTGCGCGAGTTTCACGAAATCGGGGTTGCCTTCCATATCGACGCCGCTGAGACGGTTGTCGTAGAAGAGGTTCTGCCACTGCCGTACCATCCCGAGATACCGGTTGTTGATGATCATAATCTTGATCGGGAGTTTGTGGATTGCGGCGGTGGACAACTCGCTCAGCGTCATCTGGAAGCCGCCGTCGCCCACGATCGCGACAACCGTGCGGTCGGGGCGACCGAACTGGGCGCCGATCGCCGCAGGGAAACCGAACCCCATCGTGCCGGCGCCGCCGGAGCTGATCCACTGGAACCGCTCGCTCGAGAGGTAGTACTGCGCCGCCCACATCTGGTGCTGCCCCACGTCGGTGGTCACCACCGCGCGACCTTCGGTCTGGCGGTAGATCTCGTCGATTGCATGCTCAGCCCGCAGCTTCCCGGACTTCTTGAATTTGAGTGGGTAGTCTCGCTTCCAGCGCTGAACCTGCTTCAGCCACTCCTCCGTGTCACCGGGCTCGGTGATCTCAGCGAGCGCTTCGACGACCATTCGAGCGTCGCCGTGGATGGTACAGTCCATCCGAAGCGTCTTCTCGAACTCCGCCGGATCGACATCGACGTGGATCTTGACTGCCTCCGGGCAGAAGCTCGGGTAGTTCCCCACGATCCGGTCGTCCCACCGACTTCCGATGGACAGGACCAGGTCGCAGTCGACCATCGCCTTGTTGGCATAGGCGGTTCCGTGCATGCCGAGCATGCCGAGGCTCAGCTCGTGGGTCTCCGGGAAACACCCCTTCCCGAGCAGCGTATTCGTTACCGGGATCTTCAGGTGTTCGGCAAGCCGGGCAACCGCGGCCTCCGCCCCGGCGATGACCGCGCCATGGCCGACGAGCAGCACCGGTTTGCGCGCGCGGCGCAGCAAGCGAGCTGCCTCCTGGATTTCTTCCATGCCGCCCTGACCGGGAACGGAATATCCCGGAAGATGGAACTCCTCATCGTAGTCCGGTTCGATCAGCGCGCTCGAGACATCCTTTGGGACGTCCACGAGCACCGGCCCGGGGCGTCCAGTCCTTGAGAGGTAGAACGCCTCACGCATGATGCGCGGAATGTCCTGTGGGTCGCGAACGAGGTAGCTGTGCTTGACGACCGGATAGGAAATGCCGGAGACGTCGGCCTCCTGGAAGGCGTCGAGTCCCAGGTTGTTCCGCGTCTGCTGGCCGCAGACGATTACCATAGGGACGGAGTCCATCTGCGCCGTGAGAATCCCCGTGATCGTATTCGTCGCTCCCGGGCCGGAGGTAACGAGCACGACGGCGGGCTTGCCGGTTGCGCGCGCGTACCCGTCGGCCATGTGAGTTGCTCCCTGCTCGTGGCGCGTCAGGATGAGCTTGACCGGAGAGTCGACCAGCGCGTCGAAAATCGGGATGGCGGCGCCGCCGGGCAGCCCGAAGATGTAATCGACTCCCTCACGCTCTATCACGTCGACGATTACCTGAGCCGCGGTTCTCTTGGTTTCGGCCATCATTCCTCCCTGAAAACGTTCAGTGGCAGGCGGATTCTCGTTGAACTCGCCAAAGTAAGCGAGAATGTAGGTGATATTGACGCCCCTGTCAAGCGATAAGGCGAATTTGACCTTCTTTTTAGTATATTTTTTGATGCCGATCCTCAAGGAGAGCCTAACTTGCGCTCTTGGTCGTAAAGGATTCCGCTCGGCCTCTCGAATCGATCACCGCGACGCGGTCAATGCGAACGGTTGATTCGCCTTGCCCGGGTTGGTCGCGGACGCTATCCTTCGCGAAAGGAGTCAATCATGCGTTCTACGCAGCTGCACCGCGATGTCTTCCGCGCGGGGAGCAAGACGTACTTCAACAGCAGCCGCTTCTTCCCCGCCGAGGTGCGCGATGATGTCTACCTGCTCTACGGATTCGTGCGGGTTGCCGACAACTATGTTGATTCGGTTCCGCAGCAGGTGCGGGAGTTCAATCAGTTCGTCGAGACCTACCACGAGGCTCTTGGAGGGACCCTCACCGGAGACGTGATCATCGACTCCTTCGTGGAGCTCGCTGAACGGGTGGGGTTCGACCCAGCCTGGACCGACGCGTTTCTGCATTCGATGGAGCTCGACCTGACGAAGCGGGTCCACGCGACGCTGCCGGAGACCCTCGAGTACGTCTATGGGTCCGCCGAGGTGATCGGGCTCTACATGTCCCGGATCCTCGGGCTCAGCCGCGAGGCCGACGAAGCGGCGCGGATGCTCGGGCGTTCGATGCAGTTCATCAACTTCATCCGCGATATCAACGAGGACAATACGCTCGGGCGCACCTATCTTCCCGTCTCGGAGACGACGCTTGCGGATCTGACCGAGCAGGAGGCTCGCGCGCATCCGCGAGAGTTTCGCAGCTTCCTCCACGGCCAACTCGCCCGTTACCGCGAGTGGCAGGCTGAAGCCGAGCGCGGGTACCAGTACATCCCGAGAAGCTACCTCGTTCCCATCCGGACCGCCGCGGACATGTACAACTGGAGCGCCGCGCAGATCGCCGACGACCCGTTCGTCGTGTACCGGAAGAAAGTGAAACCGGCGCGGCCGCGGATCATGGCTCAAGCCGCGCTCAACTTCGTCGCGCCGCGTCGTGTCGCCGGGGCGCGCAAATCCATGGAGAGCAGCCGATGATCGCCGAACTCGCTGTCCACCGTCAACCGATTGTCGATGCGCTCCGTGCTCTCGATCGCGACCTGGGCGAGGAGCTCGCCGGGGTTAACCATTGGGGTGAGGATCTGCGTGTCCGGATGCTTGAGTTCGCTCAGCGGGGAAAACTCATCCGTGGCTCGCTGGTCGCCGCCTCGGCGGCGGCTTTCGGGCGTCCCGCCGACCGCGCGGTCTACACCGTCGCCGCGGCGGTCGAGCTGGTACAGTCGTTTCTGCTGATTCACGACGACGTCATGGACGAGGATCCGGTGCGACGCGGCGTGCCTGCGGTCTTCGAGCAGTACCGCGAGTTCGGCTCCGAGCACGGGTTTCGTCACGGGCAGCGCTTTGGGGAGAGCATGGCGATCTGCGCCGGAGACGTTGCGATTCTTGTCGTGTTCGCCGCGATCGGCTCTGTCGACATTGAGGAGGCCGCGCGCGCCCGGCTCGTGTCGCTGATCGCCCGGGAGATTGCCAAGGTCGGCGTCGCGCAGATGGCGGATGTGGCCAACGGTCACAATCCGGCGCCCGCAACCGAAGAGGAGATCATATCGGTGTACCGGTTCAAGACCGGGCGCTACACCTTCTCGCTCCCGCTGATGCTCGGAGCCATTCTGGCCGGGACCGACGCCACGGTCGTCGATGCGCTCTGCAGATGGGGCGATCTTCAGGGGGTTGTCTTCCAGATCCGTGATGATCAGCTCGGCATCATGGGAGACACCGAACAGACCGGTAAGCCGGTCGGCTCCGACATCATGGCGAACAAGCAGACTCTGCATCGCCTCATGCTGTTCGAGGCGATCGCGGGGACCGCGTGGGAGGATGTCCGCGCCTGTTTCGGTCGTGATCGGCTGTCGATCGAAGAGGTCCGACGAGTCCGGCGCGCGTTCGAGGAAACAGGAACGATCGGGCTTCTCGATCGTCGGATCGCGCGGCTGCGTTCCGACGCTGCGCGTGAGCTATCAGGGATCGAGCTCGGCGACGCGCCGCGCCTGCTCCTCGATGCGATCGACGCGTATAACGCGGCCCGCGAGGTGTAGGAGCGAGAAGAGTCAGACGCCGACGATCCGATCGAGAAAGTAACGGTGGATGCGACTGTCGCCGGTGAGCTCCGGGTGAAAGGTGGCCGCGAGCATCTTCTTCTCACGGACGAGCACGGGTTGACCTTCAAACGCGAGGACCGTCCGTACACGGTGACCGACACGCACGATCTGCGGTGCCCGGATGAACACCCCGTGGAA
Source organism: Spirochaetales bacterium (assembly GCA_007130265.1). Lineage (GTDB taxonomy): Bacteria > Spirochaetota > Spirochaetia > DSM-27196 > SLST01 > SLST01. The sequence continues at coordinate 18,044 of SLST01000424.1, read as the reverse complement.
GTCGCCGCCGGTCCACTCCGGGTCCGGCAGGTCCTCGGCTCGAAGGTCGGCCTCAAAGCTCTCGATCTGGCGGCCGTACGCGTTGCGGCGGACCGTCACGTCGAGCGCTCCGATTCGCGGTTGGTCACTCGCTTCGATGTCGGACGCGAGGAGAATAGCGCCGGCACACGTGCCGAACACGGGCAATCCGTCGGCGATCCTCGAGAGGAGTGCTTCCATCACCCCGAAACGCTCCATGAGCATGCCGATCGTCGTGCTCTCCCCCCCGGGGATGATCAGGGCGTCGATCCGCTCAAGGGCATCCACGCTGCGCACCGGGATCGCGCGCACGCCAAGCGTTTGCAGGCGCTCGAGATGGCGTACGTACCCTCCCTGGTACGAGAGAACTCCTACAAGGCTCACCTTACCAGCCGCGGCTCGCGATTCTCTGTCCGTCGTCCATCGAGGCGGTGCTCATTCCGGACATGGGCTCGCCGAGTCCACGCGAGATCTCGGCGAGCTTCTCCGGATTGTCATAGTTGGCGACCGCGTCGACGATTGCACGCGCGCGTCGAGCAGGATCCGAAGACTTGAAGACTCCCGAACCGACGAAGACCGCCTCGGCTCCGAGTTGCATCATGAGCGCAGCATCCGCGGGTGTCGCCACGCCGCCGGCGGAGAAGTTCGGCACGGGCAGGCGCCCGGTGCGCGCGACTTCCACGACCAGATCATAGGGAGCGCCGAGTTCCTTTGCCGCGGTCATCAGCTCCTCGGCCGGGAGCGCCGCGAGCCTGCGGATCTCATCGGTTACCGTTCGCAGGTGGCGCACCGCTTCGACGATATCCCCGGTGCCCGCTTCGCCCTTCGTGCGAATCATGGCGGCGCCCTCGCCGATTCGTCGCAGCGCTTCCCCGAGGTCACGGCAACCGCAGACGAACGGCGCCTTGAAATCGTGCTTGTTCACGTGGAAGCGCTCGTCGGCCGGGGTGAGCACCTCACTCTCGTCGATGAAGTCCACTCCCAGTGCTTCGAGTATCTGCGCCTCGACGAAATGACCTATGCGGCATTTGGCCATCACCGGTATGGTGACGACATCCTGGATTCCGCGGATCATGTGGGGATCCGACATACGCGCCACGCCGCCCTGAGTCCGAATATCCGCCGGTACGCGCTCGAGTGCCATGACCGCCTGGGCCCCGGCGTCGGCCGCTATCTTAGCCTGATCCGGGCTCGTGACGTCCATGATCACCCCGCCCTTCAACATTTCCGCGAGCCCGACTTTCGTGCGCCAGGTGGATTTCTGACGTTCGCTCCACAGTGAATCGCTCATAGTGACCTCTTCCCGCTGTGAAGGTAGTCCACCGAAGAGAGCGAAGTCAACAGCGGCCTGCGCAACAAATTGAACCGGTCCGGCGGTTCTGCTACACTGAGTTCGTGATCGAGGACCGGCTCCGCGCGATAAGAGACCGAATCTCGGCGGCAGCTTCCCGTGCAGGGCGTGATCCGCAGGAGGTTCGCCTGCTCGCGGTAACAAAGACTCATCCGCGCCCAGTCGTCGACGAGGCCCGACGCGCCGGAATCAGCGTCTTTGGAGAGAACCGCGTGCAAGAGGCTGCGTCCAAGTACGGCGGTATCGCCGGGTCGGTCGAGCTGCATCTCGTTGGTCATCTTCAGCGGAACAAGGCGAAGTTGGTGCCCGGGCTCTTCTCCTGGGTTGAGAGCATCGATTCATTCGCGACGGCCGATGCGCTCTCGAAACGGTGCGAGGCCGCCGGGTGGCGGTGTTCGGTTCTGGTCCAGTACAACAGCTCGGGCGAGACGAGCAAGTCCGGATACGACGAGAGTTCGGTGCTGCTCGAAGAGGCTGAGCAGATAGCGCAGCTCGCGGGACTGGACGTCCGTGGGCTCATGACGATCGGGCCGTTCGTCGACGATCAGGCGAAGATCGCGTCGGCATTCGCTCACACACGTGCGCTCTACGAGCGGCTGCGGGCGCGGCTCGGCGAAGCACAGATCGATACGCTGTCCATGGGAATGACCGACGATTTTGAGATAGCGATCGCCGAGGGCTCGACCGAGGTCCGGATCGGGAGCGCCCTCTTTGGAGCTCGAGGATGAGGTCGACGGTGACCCGCATCGCGGCGGTGATCATGCTCGTGCTTGTTGCCGTGACGTTGCCCGGACAGACCGTCGACCGTCCGGTAGTCCCGGATGCCGAACCGTACGAAGAGAACGAGTTCCCGCCGTGGGCGCGCGATCTCAGGCGCGCGGAGATCGTTGCCTTCGGAAGCTTTCCCGTCGCACTGCTCGCCGCACGTCTGCTCTACGGTTTTGGGCGCTTCTTCGCCGCGAGCATCGCCGCCGGAGAGCTGAGCTCTGCCTATCTTCCGCCGCTCGTGGCTCCGCCGGGGGCGGTGCCCTTCGATCGCAGGGACAATGCGCGCGTCCTCGTGGGGGCCGCCTCGCTCTCAGTGATCATCGCCGTGGTAGACTACGCGCTCGGACGCCGCGAACCGTCGGATGAGTGAACGTTCGCGCGCGACCGCCACGGTTGGCGCCGAGGCGAGCGGCATGCGGATCGATCGCTTTCTCTCAGAGAGGCTCGAGCTCTTTCCGCGAAGCCAGATCCGCACCCGCGACGTCGTCGTCCGTGTGGACGCGGCGGTGGTCAAGCTATCGCGACGAGTCAGGGAAGGCGAGGTCGTGGAGGTGACCTGGTCCGATCCGACCGCATCGGCGATCGGAGCCGAAGCGATCGAACTCGACATCCTCTACGAGAACGACGATGTCGTGGTGATCAACAAGCCGGCCGGAATGGTCGTCCACCCCGCCGCTGGAAACTGGACCGGAACGCTTGCCCAGGGACTCATGCACCACGTGCAATCGCTCGGCGAGCGCTTCGGTTCCGACGCCCGACCGGGAATCGTTCACCGGCTCGACAAGGAGACGTCCGGGGTTATCATCGCGGCAAAGCACCCCGCGGCGCTCGCTGAGCTCGCGGCGCAGTTCAAGCAACGGTCGACCCGCAAGCAGTACCTCGCGGTCGTGAAAGGCGCTCCGCCGGCCGGCACCGGATCCGTCGACCTGTCCATCGGGCGCGATCCCAGGCACCGCAAACGGTACGCCGTGGTCGACGGGGGCCGCAGCGCTCTCACCGACTATCGAGTCCTGCGTCGGTTCAGCTCGCACACGCTCGTTTCGCTCCACCCGCTGACCGGGCGCACGCACCAGCTTCGCGTACACATGGCTGCGCTCGGGTGTCCCATCGTCGGTGATCCGCTCTACTCGCGGTCGGACGGTCGGCTGCGTGAGGTTCGTCTCGCGCTCCACGCCGTGCGCCTGACGATCCGGCTGCCCGACGAATCGGAGCCCCGGACCTTCACGGCCCGCATTCCGGACGACTTCAGGGCGACGCTGCGCCGGGCATCGACTCTTCCATAGGGAAGGTCTCTCGTTCGAGGGCGACCGTCGACGGGGGCCCATGGCAGGGGAGGATCACCGTTTCCCCCGGTAAGGCGAGAATGCGCGTTCTGATCCCCTCGAGGAGCAGCGCCTTTGCGTACGGGTTCGCCACGGTTCCGTATTCACCGGCGCTCATCGCGGTGCCGGTGAACACGAATCCATCCATGTGGTAGGCGACGCTGTCGCTGCCCTTGCCCGGCATTGCGATCGCCTTGAACGGCCTGTCGCAGAGCTCGAGCACCTCACCATCCGAGACCGGGATCGCCGGAGAGCCGAGCACCGTCGCGTGAGCCGCGTAGACCGTGCAGTCGTACACTCGGCGCAGCGTGCGCAGCCCATCGAGGCGGGTCTCGTCACAGTGGGTGAGCACGACGTGTCGAACGTAGTAGCGCTGTTTCTCGACCAACTCGAGCAGCGGGACGTCGAACGTCGCAGGGTCAAAGAGCACCGCATCGCCGCCGCCGTCGGGCCCCATGAGGTACGAGTTTGACAGCGTGTCGAACGAGTAGTGGGTGTAGAGGTTCATCACCAGCCGTCCTCCGCCGCAAAGACGGCGTCCTCCTGATTCGAGTAACGGAACTCCGTCTCCGAGATCGCGGTCCTCAAAAAACGGGTCTCCTTGAGATTGCAGTTCTCGAACCGCACCTCCCGGAGAATCGCGGCGTTGAACCGGGAGTGCAGGAGATCACAGTCATCGAAGACTACTCCGTTCGCCTGCACGCCGTTGAAATTGCACTGGATGACGTTGCATCCGGTGAACGAGACTCGCTCGGCGCGACTTGCACCGAAGACGCAGTTCTTGAGCTTGACGTCTGAGAAGGTTACGTCGGTGAACGAGGCGAAGGGAAAGAAGCACAGCTCGAAGGAACTCTCAGCGACCGCCGCGTCCACGAGTGTTATCGTGGCGAAGTTGCAGCCGTAGAACGAGTTCCCCTCGATCTTGAGCCCGGTGAAACGAAGGCCCGGCATGCTGAGATCCGTGACGAACCGCTGGTGTCCGAGCAACCGTTCGAGCTCATCTGCGCCGACCGATCGTGTCAACGGTTCGTGCGGGTTGAACATCCTTTGATCGTATCGCCGTCGGCGATCCAACTCAAGCACCCGCGGTTACTCTTCGACCAATTGAAGCGTTGGGACCGGTAGGAGTATCATGACTCATGGCAACCTGTTTCGAGTGCGGAGCACCACTGCCGTCGCGCATATACCGGAATACCCTGTGCGAATCGTGCGGTGCCGATGCGAAGGTCTGTCTGAACTGCGACTTCTACGACGTGGGCGCCCAATGGCAGTGTCGCGAGACGATTTCGGAGCCGGTGCGGGAGAAGAACCGCGCGAATTTCTGTGACTTCTTTCGTCCGGCGGCGGCCTCGCGCGGCAGCTCGAAGAAGCCGGAGAACGACGACGGAGCGCGTGACGCCTTCTCCAGGCTCTTCGGCGATGAGTGATCGTCCGATCGCCTTCCTCGATTCCGGTCTCGGTGGTATCCCGTACCTGCTCGCGGCGCGCGCTCACGCTCCCGGGGAGCGCCTGGTCTACTACGCAGACACGGCCAGTTTCCCCTATGGCGACCGTTCCGAGTCGGAGGTGCGCTGCATCGTGCGAGACGCCGTTGCCAGGCTCATGGAGCTCGCCGACCCGAGGCTGATCGTGATCGCCTGCAACACCGCGAGTGTCGTCGGACTCGATGAGCTGCGTCGGCAGTTCGACGTGCCGTTCGTCGGGGTGGTGCCCGCGATCAAGCCCGCCGTCGAGCGGGGAGCCTCCGAGCCGATCGGCGTGCTCGCCACGAGTCGAACCGTGGGGGGCGCCTATCTCGCCGGACTGATTCGGCGTTTTGCACCGCAGGCGCGCGTCGAGCTCGTCGCAGCCGACGAGCTCGTGCGAATGGTGGAGTACCATCTCGGCGAGTTCGATGAGGGTCAACTGCGGGATCTCCTCGGCCCTTCGATCGACCGGCTGCGGTCGGCGGGTGTGCGCACGATCGTCCTCGGATGCACTCATTTCATCCACGTTCGCGGGTTCATCGAGAGTCTCGCCGGACCGCGTGTGACGGTGGTCGATTCGGTTGAGGGTGTCGTGCGTCAGACGATTCGACTGGCCCGCGGCGGTGCGGCGGTCGGAGACGTCGGGCACGCAGATCGCGGTCCGGCGCCGCTCGTACTGGTGTCCGGGCTCGCGGGTTCGAGCTACCGCTTCCTCGCGTCGGTCCATGCTCTGCAGCTGCGGGAGCTGGCCACGCTCGACGGTCTTCCCGGGGTGCGCGGGTGAATCGGCATTCGCTGCGGGTTCTCGAGTTCGAGAAGATCCGCCACCGTGTTCGTGAGCGCTGTCTTACCGAGGAGGCCGCGGCCGCGATCCGTCGCGAGCGAGTGCGAACCGAGGCCGAGCCGATCGGCGCGATACTCGATCGCGTGGCCGTTCTCAAGTCGTGCCTGGCGACCACCATCGGTTTTCCGGATGTGAGTTTTCCCCCGATAACTGGCACTCTTGATCGGGTTTCCAAAGAAGGGACCGTGCTCGAGCCGCTGGAGATCGCCCGGATCGCGCTCTTTGCCCGGAGTTCGCTCGCGCTGCACGAGTACCTTCGAGCCGCAGCGGGCGAGGCCGGCATCGCGCCGCGACTAGCGGAGTTCGTCGGCGACCACCCACCGGTGCGTCCGGTCTGTGAGCGGCTTTTCCGGTACGTGGACCCCGACGGCTCGGTGCGTGAACGCGAAATCCCCGAGTTGCGCACGATACGTGGCGAGATACTGCGCGCACAGCAGGACCTCCAGAAGAGCGCCGCGGCGCTCGCGCAGCGCGACGATGTGAAGCGACTGCTCAGCACGTCGGTGCCGACACAGCGCGACGGTCGGACCGTGCTCGCGCTGAAGGCGGATCACCGCGGGAAACTGCACGGCATCGTCCACGAGGTTTCCGGCTCGGGAGCGACGGTTTTCGTCGAACCGGAGGATCTCGTCGTGCGCAATAACGCGGTGGTCGAGGCGGAGAATCGGTACCGCAACGAGTTGCTGCGGATCATGCGCGATCTCTCGAGCTTCTGTCGCGGGGCGATCGGGATGCTGCGCGACACACGTGCCCTTGCTGTTGACATCGACCTCGCTCTGTGCCGGGCTCGGTTCGCTCGTGATTACGCGTGCGAGCGGGCCGACCCGGGCGTCGGCCGGCTCCTTCTTCGCGGCGCGCGTCATCCTCTGCTTGGCGACGCCGCGGTCCCGATCAACGTCGACATGCCCGACGGCAAGCGCGTCCTCATCGTTACCGGCCCCAACACCGGCGGCAAGACCGTGACGCTCAAGACGATCGGGCTGCTCGCGCTGATGAACCAGTTCGGACTCGAGATTCCCGCGGGACCGGGGAGCGAGGTTCCGGTATTTACCGGCGTCTACGCCGATATCGGCGATGAGCAGAGTATCGAACAGAACCTGTCGACCTTCTCCGGCCACATGCGAAACATTGCCCGGATTCTCAACCATGCCGACGACAGATCGCTGGTGCTCCTCGATGAGCTCGGCTCCGGAACCGATCCCGAGGAGGGCGGCGCGCTTGCCATGGCGATCCTCGACGAGCTTCTTGTCCGGCAGCCGTTCACGGTCGTCACGACACACCACGGGAAGCTGAAACACTACGGCTTCACGCATCCGCAGGCGCTCAACGCCTCGGTCGAGTTCGACACCGACAGCCTTCGTCCGACGTACCACATCATCCCCGGGGTGCCCGGTTCGAGCCACGCCGTTGAGATCGCCTCGCAGATGGGCGTGCTGCGTTCGGTTACCGCGCAGGCGAAGACGTATCTGGCCGGCGAAGAGTACGACACCGGGCGGATCATCCGTCGTCTGACGGACCGGGAGCAGGAGCTGCACCGGCAGGAGCAGGAGATCCGACAGCGTGAGCGGGAAGTAGAGGCGCAGGCGCGCATCTTCGCCGCGCGCGCGGAGGATCTCGAGAGGCGCGAGCGGGAAGTCCGCAGCGGCAGGCTCCGAGAGCTCGAACAGTGGGCCGGCGAGGCGCGAAGCCGGCTCGAGAACCTCGTGCGTGAGATTCGCGAGGGCGAACTCACGAGAGAGAAGACGCAGGCGGTGAAGGGCTTCATTGCAGAGATCGGTGACGATCTCACACAACAGCGCGACGCGGCGGCAACGTCGACGCGCAGCGTCACCGAGCGCCATCGGCCTGCCGCAGAGGCTGCTGATCGCGGACCGGCTCCCGGGGATGCCCCTGTGTCGGAGGGGAAGGCCGTACGCGTACGCAGCAGCGGGAAGGAAGGCGTTGTACAGCGAAAAGGCAAGGGAACCGCCTGGATCGTGCAGATCGGACCCGTGCGTCTGCCGGTCGAGGAGCACGATCTCGTCTCGATCCGGCCCCGAAAGGAAGACCCGTCGGTCAGTTACGCACGATCATCCGGCGGCACCGAGGCCCCGGCAATCGAGCTCGACCTCCGCGGATACCGGCTCGACGACGCCCTCGCAACAGTCGAGCGGCAGATCGACCGCGCGCTCCTGTCGGGGCTGCGCGACTTCGGCATCGTCCACGGAATGGGGGAGGGCGTCCTCCAGCAGGGTGTTCGCGAGCTCCTTCGTGAGCACCCACACGTCGCCGGGTTTGAGTTCGCAAGGCCGGAAGAGGGCGGATTCGGAAAGACCGACGTTCACCTGCGATGAAGAGGGTCTGGTGCAACGGACCTTGGCGCTGGAGGTCCGTTGTACTACTATCGCCCCATGGGAATTCTGCGGTCCGTACAACGCACCCTCGGGTGCGCGCTCGTCGTTCTTCTCTTCGGTGGCTGCCTGAGCACCGAAACGATGATCTCGTTGAGGGATGACGGCTCGGGAACCGTCGATCTCGTGTACCGCATTGATCGTGAGGCGTGGGAGACCGGTGTTTTTGACGACAGCGACGCCGCGCGGCCGGTGCCGGTCAGCCGACGGGACTTTGACCGGGCGGTCCTCCAGATCGAGGGGCTGCGGTTGCGGTCGCACCGGATCGTCCGCGATGGCGATCCAGTTACCGTCACCGCCCGGGTCGACTTCGACGACGTCGACGCGCTTCGCCTACTCCTCGGTGCCGAACTCCTCGAAGTCCGACTCTCCGACGGCGGCGGGCACTGGCGGCAGGTCATCGCACCGGGGCGTGGATCACCGCAGGCGCAAGAGCTCGCACGGAGTCTTGAGGGGTACGAGATGAGCTTCAGGCTCACTCCGCCCGGACCGCTGGTTTCCGGCAGCGAGGGTGCGGTCCCGGGGGCCGATGCCGCCTCGCTGACCGTCTCGCTGTCGGATATCGTGACTGCCGTGGAGCCGATCGTCTGGGAGGTGCGTTGGTGAGGCATCCCCGTCTCATCGAGTTCGACGCGACACTCAAGCGCCTGTTCGACAGCGTCAACGACGAGCTCGAAGAGAAGTACGGAGATCAGTACCCGCTCCATCCGGCGCGGCCGCGCCACGGTGAGACCGCCAACCGCGCGCAAGATGGGCTGTTCAACGTAGGGGCGAGCTTCACCGCAGGGTACGGGTCGCGGTTGGGGCGGGGGTACGTCGTCCAGGTCGAGATGGTCACGCTGGAGAGGGTTCCACCCGACCTTCGGGCGAATATCGAGCAGGAGGCCGTCGATCTGGTACAGCGGAAGTTGCCCTACTACTTCCCTCACCGCCACCTCACCGTCGAGCGCGACCGCAACGCGTTCAAGATTCACGGGGATCTCCGGCTCGGCGAGGTGTAGTGACGGGGCGAAATCTCCAATTCTCCCTTGAATCTGGGTGAGCATATCCATTACTATTTCCCTGTCCCAATCTGAGATCACGAGGTCAGCATGGATACCCAGCTCAAGGAACTTATCGAGACCATCAAGGCCGAGGGCGTCGAAGGCGCGGAAAGACAGGCGCAGCAGATCGTCGGCTCGGCTGAAGAGAAGTCCGAAGAGATTATCTCCCAGGCCCGTTCCCGCGCGGCCGAGATAGTCGAGCAGGCGAACAGCGATCGGGCCCGACAGGAGGCCTCCGGAAAGGAGGCCGTGAAACAGGCTGCGCGAGACCTCGTGCTCAACGTCCAGTCGCAACTGACCGCCATCTTTCGCGCCGTTGTCGAGAACGCCGTGAACGAGAGTTTCGACGCGGGCGTGCTCGAGCGGGCGGTCGAGACGGTGATCGGGGCGTGGGCGACGGGCGAGGATGCATCAGTCGATGTGCTGCTCTCCAAAGAGGACCTTGGCAAGCTCGAGTCGTCGCTTCGGTCGAGGCTCGCGGAGCAACTCTCGTCCGGAACCGAGATCAAGGCCGCGGCCGGTGTGCAGGACGGGTTTCGGGTCTCCACGCGCGACGGGAGGGTGTACTACGACTTCACCGTAGACGCGATTGCCGAAGGGCTGTGCGCCTACGTCACTCCCAGGCTGGCGGATACGATCCGCGAGGCTGCAAAGGACGCGTAGGAGCCGGCGTGAGTCAGTACTATTTCCTGGTCGCGAGCCTTCCGCTCCTCAATTACGAACAGCGTGACGCTCGTGATCCGCACGAGTTCCTCGCGCTCCTCACCGAGCATCTCAGTGCGGCCGATACGGCCCTCGTTCGAGGCGCCACGATCGACCCGCCGGAGGAGCCGCGCCCCTCGGCGTGTCCGACCATTCGGGCGTGGACCGCGTATGAGCGCGGCCTGCGAAATGCCCTCGTGCGCCTCCGTGCGGCACGCATGTCGACCGATCCGGGGCAGCATCTGCGGCCCGACGAGTACGACGACTACGGCGACGGCTCGGCGGAGATTGGCGAGGCCGCCCGTGAGGCAATGGGTCACGATTCCCCGCTTTCGGCGGAAGACGCGCTGAACCGAGCCCGTTGGCTCTTTCTCGACGAGCTCGAAGTGGGACACTACTTCGATCTCGACCAAATTGCCGTCTACTATCTTCGACTGCAGATACTCGCGCGACGTCGTCGGTTCGATCACGAACAGGGAACGGCCCGATTCGCGCGTATCAGCGAGCAGATCATGAACGATTACTACCAGGAGCAGAGCGAATGAGCCAGTCACGAGGAACGGTTATCGGCGTGAACGGCAACATGGTGTCCGTCGAGGTTGAGGGCGAAGTGGCCCTGAACGAGGTAGGATACATAGACACGCACAGTGGCGGGGAGCGCCGTCGCCTGAAGAGTGAGGTAATCCGTGTGCGTGGGTCCCGCGCGGAGGTCCAGGTTTTCGAGATGACCACCGGACTCGGCGTCGGTGAAAAAGTCGAGTTCACCGGCGAGTTGCTCGCCGTCGAGCTCGGACCGGGTCTCCTCGCAAAGGTATATGATGGGTTGCAGAACCCGCTGCCGGAGCTCGCTTCGCAGTGCGGGTTCTTCCTCGACCGAGGCGTCTACATCGAAGCGCTTGACCGCGAGACGAAGTGGCGCTTCACGCCGAAGGCATCCGTCGGCGATCGTGTGGAGCGGGCGGATACGCTTGGTGTGGTTCCTGAAGGGATTTTTGAGCACCGCATCATGGTCCCATTCAACCGGTACGGCGCCTACACCGTCAAGGAGATCGCCTCTGAAGGAGAGTATGTCGTCACAGATCGTATCGCGCTCCTCGAAGATCCCTCGGGGGCGCAGATCCCGGTGACGATGATGTTCGAGTGGCCGGTGAAACGACCGATCGAGTGCTACGCCGAACGCCTCAGGCCTGCCGACCCGATGATGACGAAGGTGCGCATCATTGACACCTTCTTCCCGGTTGCGCTCGGCGGAACCTACTGCATTCCCGGACCCTTCGGAGCGGGCAAGACCGTTCTTCAGCAGATCACGAGCCGCAATGCCGACGTGGACATCGTCATCGTCGCTGCGTGTGGCGAGCGTGCGGGTGAGGTCGTTGAAACGCTGCGGGAGTTCCCGGAGTTGATCGACCCGCGCACCGGCCGCACGCTGATGGAGCGAACCGTCATCATCTGCAACACGAGCTCCATGCCCGTTGCGGCGCGAGAAGCCTCCGTCTACACCGCGGTGACGATCGCCGAGTACTACCGACAGATGGGCCTGAACGTGCTGCTCCTCGCGGATTCCACGAGTCGCTGGGCACAGGCGATGCGCGAGATGTCCGGCCGTCTCGAAGAGATCCCCGGTGAAGAAGCTTTTCCGGCCTACCTCGAGTCGGTGATCGCCGCCTTCTACGAGCGGGCCGGGGTCGTCACGCTGCGCGACGGCGGTCGCGGGTCGGTCACTATCGGCGGAACCGTGAGCCCGGCCGGCGGTAATTTTGAAGAGCCGGTCACCCAGGCGACGCTCAAAGTCGTCGGCGCCTTCCATGGTCTATCTCGCGAGCGCTCGGACGCGCGTCGGTACCCCTCGATTCATCCACTCGAGTCGTGGAGCAAGTATTCAGGATCGATCGATCGTGGAATGGTGGAGTACGCCCGAGAAGTGCTGCACCACGGCAATGAGGTCGGGCAGATGATGAAGGTGGTCGGTGAAGAGGGTACGAGCCTCGACGACTACGTCTGGTATCTGAAGAGCGAGTTCACCGACGCAGTATACCTCCAGCAGAACGCATTCGATCCCGTCGATGCGGCGGTGAGTGTCGAACGGCAGAAGTACACTTTTGAGATCCTGTTCGACCTCCTGACCACGCGTCTGAACTTCGGGCAGAAGGAGGAGGCGCGTTCCTGGTTCGCCCAGCTTCGGCAGCGTTTCCTCGACCTGAACGGAGCCGAGTGGCAGGGCGATGCGTTCAAGGAACTGGTGGCGGGTATCAAAAAGACCGTTGATTCCATGCGGGCCGGCGTCGAGGACAACGCGGTCTCGATCGTCGGCGAGATGCGATAGGAGCTCCCATGCGAAAGGTCTACAGCAAGATCGAATCGATTGCAGGCAACGTCATCACGGTAACCGCCGAAGACGTGCGGTACGGGCATCTGGCGATGGTCACGTCATCGCACGGGAAGAGCCTGGCGGAAGTGATACGACTGAACGGTACACAGGTGTCGCTCCAGGTGTTCGCCGGCGGGCGCGGCGTCTCGACCGGTGATGAGGTGGTGTTTCTCGGGAGCCCGATGCAGGTGTCGTTCAGCGAAAACCTGCTCGGTCGGATATTTGACGGGAGCGGAAATCCGCGCGACAAGGGACCGGGGCTCGAGGAGAACCTGATCGAGATTCGCGGGCCGTCGGTGAATCCCGCGATGCGCATCATCCCGCGCAACATGATCCGCACGGGCATCCCGATGATCGACGTCTTCAACACGCTCGTCGAGAGCCAGAAGCTGCCCATCTTCAGCGTAAGCGGCGAGCCGTACAACGAACTGCTGGCTCGTGTGGCGATGCAGGCCGAGGTCGACATGATCATCCTCGGAGGGATGGGGCTGAAGTACGACGACTATCTTTCCTTCCGGGAGGTGCTCGAGGAAGGCGGTGCGATGAGCCGCACGATCTTCTTCGTCCATACCGCGAGCGACCCGGTCGTCGAGTGTCTGTTGGTGCCTGATGTGGCGCTCGCCGTCGCCGAGAAGTTCGCGCTCAACGGAAAGAAGGTGCTGGTGCTGCTGACCGACATGACCAACTTCTCCGACAGTCTGAAAGAGATTGCTATCACGATGGAACAGGTTCCGTCCAATCGCGGCTACCCCGGAGACCTCTACAGCCAGCTCGCCTCGCGGTATGAGAAGGCCGTCGACTTCGAGGGCGCCGGCTCGATCACGATCCTCGGTGTCACGACGATGCCCGGCGACGACGTAACGCACCCGGTTCCGGACAATACCGGCTACATCACCGAAGGTCAGTACTACCTGCGTAACGGGCGTATCGAGCCATTCGGGTCGCTTTCCCGTCTGAAGCAGCTTGTCAACAGCGACACCCGCGAAGACCACCGCGCGATCATGGACGGCATGGTCACGCTTTATGCGAACTACAAGGAGTCGATGGAGAAGAAGTCGATGGGCTTCCGCATGTCCGACTGGGACCAGAAGCTCCTGCGGTACGGAGAGATGTTCGAGTCGAGCATGATGGACCTGTCGGTGAACATCCCGCTCGAACAGGCGCTCGATCGAGGATGGGAGATCCTTGCCGAATGCTTCGAACCTTCGGAGACGGGACTCAGGACGGAGTTGATCAACAAGTTCTGGCCGAAAGGCCGCGCCGCAGCCGCTGAAGAGGAGAGTGCCTGAAGATGGCTCAGGTGAAGCTCACGAAAAATGAGCTGAAGCAGCAGAAGGATGCGCTCAAGCGGTTCCAGCGCTACCTGCCGACGTTACAGCTGAAGAAACAACAGCTGCAGATGGTCATCCGGCAGGTCGAAGCTGAGATGCGGGCGAAGGATGGCGAACGCGAGCGTCTGCACCGGGAGACGATGAGCTGGGTGGAGGTCTTCGGCGAGGACGTCGGCCTTGAGAAGCTGCTCGAGATTCGGTCGCTGACCACCAGCTCCGGAAACATCGCCGGTATCGATATTCCCGTGTTCGAAGGAATCGAGTTCACCGAACACCCGTACGATCTCTACCTGATGCCGCTCTGGGTCGATCGCGGTATCGATGCGCTGAAGAGGTTGCTTGCGCTTGACGCCGAGGTGCGAGTCCTCAAGAGGCAGCACGAGCTGCTGAGCGAAGAGCTTCGTATCACGACGCAGCGGGTTAACCTGTTTGAGAAGGTGAAGATCCCGGAGACAAAGGACAACATACGGATGATCCGGATCTACCTCGGTGATCAGCAGACTGCCGCCGTCGTTCGCGGGAAGATCGCGAAGGCGGGAATCGATGCGAAGACGCATGCGGGGGCCCTATGATCGTACCCATGCGAAAGGCAACGATCATCGTGCTCGACTCGCGTCGCAGAGAGGAAGTCGCCAACCTCAAACACCTCGGACTCCTGCACCCGGAAATCGAGCGACGTCACGACGCGCGCACGGAGCAGCTCCAGGCACAGCGGGAGGCGGTTCAACGCGCCTTAGTCGAGCTGCCGGCCGAAGAGTCCGATCCGGCGTCGTCCGGTAGGGACGCCCAGCGGGACGCGGCGTCCGGCGGCCCGTCAGCCGACTCGCCGTCACGAGTACCTGACCTCGAGCGGGCGATGGCGATTACCGCGGAGATCGACGAGATTGCCGAGCAGCGGCGAGCGCATCGGGAGGCGCTCGAACGGATCGATGCCGAGATTCGTCGCACCGTGTCCTGGGGCGACTTCGACCCTGACGACCTGCGATGGCTCGCCGAGCGAGAGATCGAGGTTCACCTCTTTTCCATGTCCCCCAAGGATTACCGGAAGCGAGCCCCGAGTGGCGCCATCGTGTTCCAGCGGGGACCGGTGGCCGTCCGGTTCGCGATGATCTGGTTGCACGGACATCATGTAAGCGGCGCAACCCCTGAGGAGGTGGCGCAGGTGCCCGGCGTGGAGCGGTTCCGGATCCCCGAGACTTCGCTGGGGACGCTCGAGCGTTGTCGCGAAGAGGAGTTGTCGGCGATCGAGGAAGCCGGACGAAGACTCGCGCAGGCCGCCGTCCACCGCGAGACGCTTCGGCGCGCCGCCGACGAGCTCGAGCGGCGCCTCCGGGACGAACACGTCCGCCTCGGCATGGATACCGCCGATCGGATCGCGTATATCACAGGGTACATTCCGGAAGACTCGCTGGACAGCTTGCGTCAGGCCGCGAGCAACAACGGATGGGGTACGCTCATACGCGAACCGGATCCCGGCGATGCGGTGCCGACGAAGATCAGCAACCCGGGGTGGATCCGCATCATCCGACCGGTGTTCAACCTCCTCGGCGTCGTGCCTGGATACCGGGAGCGGGACATCAGCCTCTTCTTCCTGCTCTTCTTCGTCGTATTCGTGGGCATGATCATCGGGGATGCCGGATACGGAGCGATACTGCTCGTCGCGGGCGTAGTGATGGTGATGCGGGGGCGCGGTGCTGCGCGAGACGGTGCGGTGCTCCTGCTCGTCCTGAGTCTCAGCACGCTCGCGTGGGGGGCTATCACCGGGAACTGGTTCGGCTATGAGCCGATTGGCCGACTCGTTCCCTTCCGCTACCTCATGGTGCCCGAGCTCAACAGTTTCGATCCGCGAAGTACGCAGGCGGTGCAGGCGGTCTGTTTCGTGCTGGCCGCCGTTCACCTTTCAATCGCACACCTCTGGAACTTCATCCGGCAGGTGCGCGAGAAGCCGGCGATCAAGGCGATCGCGCAACTGGGCTGGTTGTGCGTCCTGCTCGGGCTCTACTTCCTGATTGTCAGTCTGTTCATCGGACAGGAGTTCCCGTCGTTCGGGCTTTATCTCATTGGCGGCGGCATGGCGGCCGTCTTCCTCTTCAGCGGACAGACTCCGGAGCACGGGTTCATCGGCGGCGTGGCGAACGGGCTGAAGAACGCGTTCACGATCGTCTTCGACGGAATAGGGGCGTTCAGCGACATCATCTCCTATATTCGTCTGTTCGCCGTCGGTCTCGCGACCGTTGCGATCGCCCAGGCCTTCAACGAGATGGCCCTCAGTGTCGGGACCGACGGCGCGGCCGTCGTGCTCGCGGTGGTGATTCTGCTCTTCGGGCATACGCTTAATCTGATAATGGCTGGCCTCGCAGTTGTCGTGCATGTCGTTCGTCTGAACCTGCTCGAGTTCTCGGGGCACTTAGGAATGGAGTGGACTGGTATCGAGTACCAGCCATTCAGCGAAACTCACAGATCGGCATCGTAAGGAGTGCGGCTATGAATTGGGGTTTGATTGGTATTGGTGCGGCGATTGCGTTTGCCGCCGTCGGGTCCGCTCTCGGTACCGGCACCGCGGGAATGGCGGCGGTTGGCGCGTGGAAGAAATGCTTCGTGCAGAACCGACCTGCGCCGTTCATCCTGGTTGCCTTCGTGGGGTTCCCGCTGAGCCAGACCATTTACGGGTATCTGCTGATGAACCGGCTCGCGCAGGCGGTCGGGGCGGCCGCGGATGCCGGCTATATCCTGGGCGCGGGCATTCTTGGTGGCATTGCGATCGGTATGTCCGCCTGGTTCCAGGGGCGTGCCGCCGCGGCTGCGTCCGACGCCATGGGTGAGACCGGAAAGGGTACGGGTAACTACATCTTCGTGCTCGGCATCATCGAGACGGTGGCGCTCTTCGTCATGGTCTTCCTGTTCCTGATCACCGGAACCTTCGAGGCGTAAGTACAGGCACGATCCGATTTCGCCGATATCAGAAGTGGTGACGCGAAGAATCGCATCCGGACTCATTCTGTTGTCTCTCCTTCTCGGCGCTGTTCATGTGGCAGCACAGTCGGTTGAACCGGCCTGGCTCGCGATCGCGCGAGCCGACCGGCTGATCGACCAGGGGGAGTTCGGCGGCGCGATTCGTGCGTTCCGCAGGGCGCTCGATCTTTCGCCGGACGATCCCGCGGCGCTCTACGGCCTCGGACGTGCATACCGTGCGGTCGGTGATCTCGACGTTGCCGAAGATTACTTTCGTAGGGCGCTCGATCACCAGGAGCGGTTCGAGGTTGCCGATACGCGGCTGCTCGTGCGCTACGAGATCGCGGCCCTCTACAGGATTCGGCGCGACTTCGCGCGCTACGAGCAGGAGCTCGTGAGCCTCGTTGAGGACGACCCGGTGACCGTCGATCTGACCGGTGTGAGCGCTCAACGGACGCTTGCAGACCATGGGCTCGACCGGTTTCTCGTGCTGTACCGCCTGCCCGAGTCGGGCGCAACGGCTGCTCGTGGTATGCTCGCCGAGCTCTTGGTGGGTCTCGGCCGGTACCATGCGGCCGCCGAACATGCGACGGTGGCGGTGCTGCAAGCGATGACGACGGTGATCGAGGCGGTGATCCGGCGCGACCCCACCTTCGAGTTTGCGGCCGTCGTTGACGTGATGGAGCGAGCTTCGCGCTACCCGGAGCTACGAGAGTACCTTGAGGAGAGCCGCCTGTTTCGTGACCTCTACTACCTCGCGGCGGCACTGTGGGGGGAACGTAATCGCGCGGCCTTTGAGCTGTGGCGCGTCCTTCCTGAGATCGATCCCGACGGCGCCTGGGGCGATCGCGCCGGGCGGCAGCTTGCCGACCCGCACCCGGAGCCTCTGCTGGTCCCGACGAGATAGCTCAACGAGATAGCAGTCGCTTGCATCCGTCGACGGCTCCGTCGTAGTGTAGCGGGACGATGGATCGGTTGATCATCCGCGGTGCCCGTGAGCACAATCTGAAAAACATAGACGTGACGCTTCCTCGCGACCGACTGATCGTGATATCCGGTCTCTCGGGGTCGGGAAAGAGCAGCCTTGCCTTCGACACCATCTTCGCCGAGGGCCAGCGACGGTACGTTGAGTCCCTTTCCGCCTACGCGAGGCAGTTTCTTGGCCGGCTCGACAAGCCGGACGTCGACTACATTGAAGGTCTCTCGCCGGCGATCAGCATCGAGCAGAAGACGACGAGCAGGAACCCGCGCTCTACGGTCGGCACCGTCACCGAGATCTACGACTACTACCGCCTGTTTTTCGCTCGGATCGGCATTCCCCACGATCCGAAGAGCGGTCGGCGAATCGAACGACAGACGGTCGACCAGATCATCGATGCCGTTCTGCGGTTTCCCGAGGGTGCGCGGGTGGTCGTGTCGGCACCGGTCATCAGGGGGAAGAAAGGCGAGCATCGTAAGGTGCTCGCCGACGCCGTCCGCGCAGGGTTTC